>JAYPUG010000107.1:0-7191 GCA_038133965.1 Rhodospirillaceae bacterium
CCACCAGATAATCGGGATGGGTCATCTTGGTCACCTCGACCATGGTCGAGGCGGGCAGGGGCGGCTCGAAATATTCACGCCGCACCCGGTGTACGGCATCGAAATGTTCCATGTTGCGGACATAGACATCGACCCGGCAGATGTCGGCGAGCGTCCCGCCGGCTTCCTCCACGGCGGCCTTGAGATTTTCGCAGACCTGCCGCGTCTGCGCCTCCGCGTCGCCGATGCCCGCGATGCCGCCATCGGGCGTGTGGGCCGTCATGCCGGAAATAAAGACGAGCTTCCCGCGCGCCTCGACGGTGGTCGCATGCGAGAAGTTTCCGCTCGGCGACTTCATCCTTGGCGAGACGATCTGCTTCTTGGCCATGGCTCGATACCGCGCTAGCGGACCTGGATGACGAGCTTGCCCGTGAGGTGGCGGCTCTCGCTCTTTGCCGACGCCGCCGCAGCCTCCTCCAGCGGATAGACCGTCACCGGCGGGACGCGGACGATGCCCGCCGCCTGAAGTTCGACGATCCGCTCCAGGTACTTGCGGTCGCGCCCCACGGCGGGTCGCAGGGACTCGACATCGTCGCGCGGCGAAGGCGGCGCCTTGACGCCCGAGGCGATGCCCGCGAGCCGTCCACCCGGCTTCAGCACCGCGAAGGATCGCTGGGTGACATCGCCGCCCACGGTCTCGAACACCGCGTCGCAGTCGGTCACGACTTCCGTGAAGTCCTGGACGTTGTAGTCGATCACCTCGTCGGCGCCGAGCGAGCGCACATAGTCGATGTTGCGCGCGCTGCAGGTGGTGACGACATGCGCGCCGATATGCTTGGCGAACTCGATGGCAAAGCCCGGTTGCAGTTTGAGGCACTCCTCGATCGAGATGATCGCCGTGAGCCCGGGCAGGGCGAGGGCCGCGGCATCGATGTGAGACAGGCTGTCGGGTTTTTCCGACACGAGCAGCTGATCCATGGCGATTTTCTCGCAATAGGTGCCCTCCTGGCCCCGCTCGCAGATTCCGAACACGGGGTCGCCAACCGCGAAATCGTTCGCACCCTCGCCGAGACTGGCGATCACGCCAGAGAAGTCGCGCCCGAGAATGTAGGGAAAGCTATCGATCTCCCCGTAGGTGCCACCGGCGCGGACCTTGGCGTCGGCCGCATTCACGCTTGCGGCATGGATATCGACGATGACTTCGCCGGGCCCCGGTTCGGGGTCGGGCAGATCGCCGTAGATCATGACTTCGGGGCCGCCGTGGCGTTCGAAATAGGAAGCTTTCATGGTTCGTCCGTCCTTGCGGATGTGTCGGGTTCGTTGCTGTTGTCTGCGAGGCTAACCGATCGTCCCGGCCGGTGCGAGGGGCATACGAAACCTGTGCCTACACGGCCGCTGGCGGGGCTCGCGTCGCCCGCGCGGGACTGCTAAAAAGCGCGGCCGTCGGCAAACGGTGAAAAACGAAAGGGTCACAGGGGGACCAGCATGAAGATTCTGTATTTCGACGATTTCCGCCTCGGCGTCCTGCGCGGCGAGGACGAGGTGGTGGACGTTTCGGACCTGGTGCAGGACGTGCCGCACACGGGCCCCCACGATCTGATCAACGGCGTGATCGCGCGGTTTGACGAGTTCCGCCCGAAGTTCGAGGCCGCGATCGTAGACGGCGACGGCATCCCCCTGTCCGGCGTGCGCATTCGCCCGCCGTTGCCCAAGCCCGGCAACATCGACTGCATGGCCGTGAACTATATGGAGAACGGCACGCTTCCCGAGCCGGCGCCGATCAACGCGTTCCACAAGGCGTCCAACACCGTCATCGGCGAGGGCGACACGATGGTGATGCAGGACATCCCCGCCGCGATCTTCGAGGGCGAGGCCGAACTGGGGCTGGTCATCGGCAAGCGGGCGGAGAATGTCAGCGCCGAAGACGCGATGGACCATATCTTCGGATACTTCAACTTCATCGACGGCTCGGCGCGGGACCTGCCGCCGCCCAACAACGTGTTCTTTCAGGCGAAGTCGCGCGCGACGTTTGCGCCGCTGGGCCCCTGGATCGTCACGGCCGACGAGTTCGATGACCCCCAGAACCTCGACGTGAAGCTGTGGGTCAACGGCGACCTGATGCAGGACTTCAACACCGACGACATGGCCCACAAGATTCCGCGCATCATCGAGTGGCTGTCGTCGATCCACGTGCTCGAGGTTGGTGATGTGGTCGCGACCGGCACCAACCATCGCGGCCTCAACCCGTTCCAGGACGGCGACAAGGTGGAGCTCGAAGTCGAGGGTTGCGGCCGGCTGACGATCAATGTTCAGGATGACCTCAAGCGCACATGGGCGCGCGTGACGCGCTCCCAACACACCGAGGCGGGCCTCGAGGGGCGGTTCACGCCCCAGCTCACCGGCAAGTACGCTCCCGGCAGCGACTAGGGCCCATACAGGCATAGAAAACGAAGGGCGCGGCCTTCCGGGCTGCGCCCTTCTTGTATCCGGATGCTAGCATGCGCGCCGGGCCTGTGCATTCGCGGATGCTCGACTATGATATGGCAGAAATTGAAGCCGCGCTGCGCGGCGAAAACAGGGTGGAGACGGGGGAATGAGCAAGAAAATCGCGGTCGTCGGAACGGGCGCCAATGGCGGCGGCGTCGCCGCGGAACTCACCCGGGCCGGGCTCGATGTGGTGCTGATCGACCAGTGGCCGGAGCATGTCGAGGCCATGCGTGCAAACGGGCTTGAACTCAATTTCCCCGACGAGACGGTCGTGGTCCCTGTCGAGGCCTACCATTTGTGCGATGTCTGCACGCTCAACCGGATGTTCGACTACGTGCTGGTGATGGTGAAGGCTTACGACACGCGCTGGGCGTGTGAGTTGATCAAGCCTTACCTCAAGGAAGATGGCCTTCTGGTCGGCGTCCAGAATGCGATGATGCTGAACGACATCGAGGAGATCGTCGGTCCCGAGCGCACGCTCGGTTGCGTTATGGAGATGTCATCGGAGATTTTCACGCCTGGCGTTATCCAGCGAAACACGACGCATGCGCATACCTGGTTCGGACTCGGTGCCGTCAACGAGGCAACCGAGCCCCGGGTCGGGGAGATCGAGGCGCTTCTCAAGCATGTCGGCCAGGTCTCGATCTCGTCCGAGATCATCTCGGCGAAGTGGATGAAGCTCGTGGTCAACACGATGTGCCTCGGCCCGTTCGCGATGATGGGGCTCACGCTCTACGAGGCGATGAAGATTCCGGGCATGCGGGAGTTCACGCTGCGGGCCGGGACCGAGGCATTGGCCGTGGGGCAGCGCATCGGTCATACAATCCAGCCGATCTTCGGACTGACCGAGGACGATGTGAAGGACACCAACCGGCTGCTCGAGAAGATGCTCGACAAGCTGGCGGCCGATATCGGGCCCGCGGCGCGCGACTGTGTCCTCCAGGACCATCTGAAGGGCCGGTACAGCGAAGTGGATTTGATCAATGGCCTGGTCGTCGAGGAGGGGGCAAAGAACGGTCAGCCGACGCCGGTGAATGCGGCGGTCACCGAGATCACGCGGCAGATCCAGCGGGGCGAGCTCGAGCCCGATCCGTCGAACCTCGAGCGCGCACTCGAACTGGTGAACGCGTAACCCTGGGAGGAGGACGATGGCGCAGGAAGGCGATTTCGACGTTGTTGTCGTGGGCGCCGGGTTCGCCGGCATGTACGCGCTCTACCGAATGCGCGAGCTGGGCCTGAGGGTCCAGGTGCTGGAGGCCGGCTCGGATGTTGGCGGCACCTGGTACTGGAATCGCTATCCGGGGGCCCGGGTCGATACCGAGACCATGTTCTATTCCTACCAGTTCTCGAACGAGCTGCAGCAGGAATGGGACTGGAAGGAGCGCTATCCTTCGCAATCCGACCTTCAGATCTATGCGCGCCATGTCGCCGACCGGTTCGACCTCTGGCCCGATATCGTTTTCGACGCGCGGGTCGCCGCGGCGACATGGGACGAAGACGGCAGGCTTTGGACGATCGAGACCGAGGACGGCACGCAACGCACTGCGCGGTTCTGCATCATGGCGACCGGCTGCCTGTCCGCGGCGAACATCCCCGGGTTCGACGGCCTGGATGCCTTCAAGGGTGAAGTCATCCATACGGGCCAGTGGCCGGACGGACCGGTGGATTTTTCCGGCAAGCGGGTCGCCGTCATCGGCACCGGTTCGTCGGGCGTCCAGTCGATCCCGGTGATCGCGGAAACGGCCGGAGACGTGACCGTGTTCCAGCGGACTGCGAACTACGTCATTCCGTCCCACAACCGGCCGCTCGACCCCGGCGAGGTGGCCGAGATCAAGGCGAACTATCCCGAGCTGCGGGCGGAAGCGAAGCAGACCTACTCCGGCAACATATTTCCGGTGGCGGGCCCGTCTGCGCTGGCCGTCTCGGCCGAGGAGCGCAACGCGGAGTACGAATCCCGCTGGCAGACCGGCGGCCTGGCGATGATGGCCACCTATGCGGACTTCCAGACGAGCGAGGAAGCCAACGAAACGGTTTCCGATTTCATCCGCGGCAAGATCCGCGAGATCGTGGACGATCCCGAAGTCGCCGAGTTGCTGGCGCCGAAGCAGCTGTTCCTGTGCAAGCGGCTGTGCGTGGGCACCGACTATTACGAGACCTACAACCGCGAAAACGTCTCGCTGGTGGATGTGAGCGAGACACCGATCAAGCGGATCACGCCCGGCGGCGTCTGCGTGGGCGGCGAGATATTCGAGGTGGATGTGATTGTCATGGCGACGGGCTTCGACGCGATGACAGGCGCGCTCAACCGTATCGATATCCGCGGCGCGGAAGGCCGGAGCCTGCGCGAGAAGTGGGAAGACGGACCAAAGACCTACCTCGGTCTCGGCATCGCCGGGTTCCCCAACATGTTCACGATTACCGGGCCAGGCAGTCCGTCGGTGCTGTCGAACATGATCCCCTCGATCGAACAGCATGTGGAATGGATCGCCGACTGCATTGCGCACATGCGCGACGCGGATCTCGCGCGCATCGAGGCGGAGACCGATGCCGAAGAGGCGTGGGTCGCGCACGCCCGAGAGGTCGGAGGCCTGTCGCTGCGGGCCAAGTGCCAGTCCTGGTATCTGGGCTCCAACATCCCAGGAAAGCCGCGCGTGATGCTGCCCTATGCCGGCGGCATTCCCGCCTTCACGCGGAAGTGCGATGCGGTCGCAGCCGCGGGTTATGAGGGTTTCTCGCTGGATTGAGCCCGGCGGCCGAAGCCCGCACGCGGTGTGGTAAGGTTTCGTTTATTCATTGGCGCTAGAAAGGCAGGATCGGACACAAACCCGGAGGACGGGCATGTCGAGATTCCTGGTCAACGACGACAATCCCGACGGCTACAAGCTTGAAGACATCCTCAGTGCGATCCGCAACGAGGTCATCCAGCGTGCGACGAAGATCATGGACGACAGTCGGCCCGAGGCCGTGACCGTCCTGAACAACAACATCCGGATTCTGGATCACCTGGCGCAGTCGATCTCGCTGGCCGAGAACAGCACGACCGTTCTCGACAAGGCGTTCGGCACGCACAATCCCGACGTGCCCCGCATAGGCAAGGCCTGATTTCCGGTTGCGTCAGGCCGGCGCGCGCCTTGCGAAAACGAAGGCGATGAGGCCGAGCCCGACGACCCCTGCGACCACCGCAAACGTGTTGGACACGCTGCCCATCGCCTCGGCGAGGGCCGAGAGCACGGCCGTTCCGAAGATCACACCGGCATAGACGGGTGCCCCGATGCCACCCGCGACGGCACCCGAATTCGCCGGGTCCGTGCGGTTCCCCGTCGTGGTGATGAACAGGCCCGTCCAGCCGAGCGCACTGGTCGCAAAGGCGACGAAGAAGAAATAGACCGCCCAGACGGGCCAGTCGGGCCCGATGGACAGCATCACGAGCGCGCTTGCGACGTTCATCACACCCATGACGATGATGATGGGCTCGCCGATGCCCCAGCGGTCGGCGATCCAGCCCCAGATCACGCGGCCGACGATGCCCGCAGCCTGGATAGCGGCGAGAACCGTGCCCGCCGCGACCAGCGAGAACTGTGCTTCGACCACAAGGATCGTCACCGCGAAGGTCGAGAGTGCGAGCTGGGTGAAGGCATAGGTGAAGCCGCCGATGCTGAGCCACCGCAGCGCGGGCGAACGCCAGATCATCGCCATCGCCGCAAAGGCGCTCGCGTCCAGCCGCGCCGAGGAATCGCGGCCGCTGTCCCAGCGCTCGCGCCAGGGCTGGAGTACGAGGACGAATACGATGCAGCAAACGGCGACGATCAGCGGCGCGGACTGCCAGCCGAAGGCTTCGGCCGCGCGCGGGGCAACGAGCCCCGCAGCCATGCCGCCGAAGGGCACGCCCGTCTGCTTTATCGAAAAGACGAGATTGCGCTGGCGGCGCGGCGTCAGACGGATCAGGGCCTGTGTGGCTGCCGGGTTGGTCATCCCGTAGCCGAAGCCGAGCAGCAACGAGCCCAGCGCCACGGCGGCGAGCGAGGGCAGTGCGGCCAGCGCAACACCGCCACCGCACAGCACGAGGCTGATCTGGCTCACCCTTGCTGGCCCCCAGCGGCGCAGGAGGAAGCCCGATACCGTCGAAATGGCCGAAGAGCCGGTATAGATGATCGCGACCTGGAAGCCGACGAACTCGACGGGAACGCCTATGTCCGCCGAGACGGCGGGTGCGATCGCCGGGATGGTCAGGCTCGCGAACGTCGCGAGGACCTGGACCATGGTGACCGCAAACAGCACGAGCCACAGCCGGTACGTGGCTTTTGCGTCGTCTTCCGTGGTGCGGGCGGTCATAGCTGGCGGTGCGATTGCGGGCAGGTGTTGAACCGGAGCGGCGAAGATTGTCACACTGGGACCGTTCCTGCATCACGATGAGGCCGTGCCGTTTCCCGCAGGCCTTCGGAAGAGACACATGACCAAACTTTGGCGCAGCCTGCTGTTCGTCCCCGCCACCCGTCCCGACCGGTTCGAGAAGGCCGCGGCGGCGAGCCCGGACATGGTCTGCATCGACCTGGAAGATGCGGTGGGTCCCGCGGATAAGGAGACGGCGCGCGCGAACGCGCTGGAGTTCCTCGCAGGCTCGCTGCCGGCCGGCCCCCGATGGTTCCTGCGGATCAACAACCCGCGCACGGTTACGGGCGTGCGCGACACGCTCGCACTGATCGAAAGCGCGGCACGGCCGGATGC
>JAYPUG010000108.1:0-7129 GCA_038133965.1 Rhodospirillaceae bacterium
GCCGGCACCGCTGCCTGCCGCCAAGCCGGAGACTCCACCGCCCGCGAGCGCACCCGAACCGCCCGCGCCGCGCCTCGACGCCGCCGACAGCGTCAATGCGGACGCGCGCGCGCAGGCAGCAGGTTGCGCCGACCTCGCCCAGTTGCGCGACGCCCTCGACCGTTTCGACGGCTGTGCGCTGAAGGAGACGGCAACGAACCTCGTCTTCGGTACGGGTACCGTGCCGGCTGACGTGATGTTCGTCGGCGAGGCGCCCGGGCGCGACGAGGACCGCGAAGGACTGCCCTTCGTCGGCGCAAGCGGCCAGCTGCTCGATACCATGCTGGACCTCGTCGGGCTGGGCCGCGAAGAGAACGTCTATATCTCGAACATTCTTCCCTGGCGGCCGCCGGGCAACCGGCAACCGACGGGCGCGGAGATCGCCGCCTGCCTGCCATTCCTGGAACGTCACATCGCGCTCGTCGCACCGCGCGTGCTGGTCTTCCTCGGCGGTACGGCGGCCAAGACCCTGCTCAACCGGTCGGAGGGAATCACCCGGCTTCGGGGGCGCTGGTACACATACGAATCGCAGAGCCTTGCCGACGCCGGGCATGGGGCAATACCGGCCATGGCGACCCTGCATCCCGCCTACCTGCTTCGCCAGCCGGCGCAAAAGAAGGCGGCGTGGCACGACCTGCTGGCGGTGCGTGAAAAGCTGGACGAAGCAGCGGCGTTGCGCGAACGTTAACGAATGGAGAAGCACCGGGCCGCCAGCGTGCGGCCCGCGGCGTGTCGCAGCATGTTCACGATACGGCTTTGTGCGGGAGGTAGGACCGACGTGAGAGTACCCGGCGCAGTGACGCTTGCCGCCGCACTGACGCTCGCCCTGTCGGGCGGCGCCGGCGCGCAGGAGCCCAAGCCCCGACCCGTGGAAACCGCCCTGATCGGGCCGGGAAGCGTGCTGATACCGGGAATCGGCACGGTCGAGGGTGTCTTGTCCCAGGCCGACGCCGCGCGTTACCAGCGCGTGTTCGAGCTACAGGAAGACGGTAACTGGCAGGCCGCCCAGGCCATCATCCGCCGAATTCAAGACGACCGGCTCATGGGGCACGTACTCGCTCAGAAGTACCTGCATCCCACCAGCTACAGATCGCGGTTCACCGAGCTTCGCGACTGGATGGCCGACTACGCCGACCACCCTCAGGCGCGCCGCATTCACCGGCTCGCCGTGCTGCGGCAGCCCGCCGGCGCACGCGCGCCGAGCCCCCCCGTCGCCCACAACCTCCCCACCCTGGGCGACGACATCCGCAAGGCGTCCGAAGGCCGGCCGCTCTTCACCAGCGCGGCGACCCGCGAGGGACGCGCGCGCCACCTCGAAATCCGCCGGCGCGTCGCGCGCGGATGGCCGACTGGCGCCAAACAGGTTCTGGAACAGAACGCGACCCGTCGCGTGCTCGGCGCGGAGCAGATCGCCCAGTCCTGGCGTGCGATCAGCCAGGGATATTTTCGCGCCGGGAAAGACGCCGAGGCCCTCGAAGCGGCCTGGTCGTCGCAGACGGCGAAACCCGATGCCGCACCCCTTGCCTACTGGTGGGGCGGGCTGGCCGCCTGGCGCACGAACCGCCTCGGCGACGCGGAGGCCCTGTTCGAACTCCTGGCCCGGTCGGAACGCGCGAACAATTCGCTCGTCGCGGCGGGGGCGTTCTGGGCGGCACGGGCTGCGCTCGCCAACGAAACCCCGGCCCGCTTCACCGAGTTTCTCGAGATCGGCGCCCGCCACGAACGTTCCTTCTATGGCCTGCTTTCGCGCCGCGCGCTTGGTGAGACGGGCGATTTCGGCTGGCACAAGCCTGACCTGCACCTCGCCGCCTTCCGCGACATCGCGGACACCGACATCGGCGGACGGGCGATCGCGCTGCTCCAGGTCGGCCGCGAACACGAAGCCGAGCTCGAACTCGTCAGCCTCGCCGCCGCACGGCCGGCCCTGCTGCCCGACATCCTTGCGCTGGCGGCAAATGCCAACCTGCCCGCGCTGTCGCTCAAGCTGTCCTGGCACAGCGCGGAAGAGACACGGCTTGCTGCCGCCTACCCCGTCCCCGACTGGGACCTCGACGGCGGCTACGCGGTGGACCGCGCGCTCGTCTTCGCATTCGTGCGTCAGGAATCGGCATTCAACACCCGCGCGAAAAGCCGTGCGGGCGCGCGTGGGCTGATGCAACTGATGCCCCGAACGGCCAGCTTCGTCGCGCGCGAACGCGACCTGCACGGCCGCGGCAAGTACCGGCTGTTCGAGCCCGACCTGAACTTGTCGCTGGGGCAGCGCTACATCGAGATGCTGCTTGGAGACGACCACATTGAGCAGGATCTGTTCCGTCTCGCCGCCGCCTACAATGCCGGCCCGGGCAACCTGAGAAGCTGGGAACGCGCCGTCGAACATGGCGACGACCCGCTGTTCTTCATCGAGAGCCTGCCTTCGCGCGAGACCCGGCTGTTCGTCGAGCGCATCCTCACCAATCTGTGGCTCTACCGGAACCGGCTCGGACAGGACTCGCCCTCGCTCGACGATATCGTTGCGGGTCGCTGGCCCGCCTACAGCAGGCAGGACATCGATGGCGGGAGCTGACAAAGAGGGCGAATTCCGGCCGGTGCGAATCGCCGTCCTGACCGTGTCCGACACGCGCACGGAGGCGGACGACCGCTCGGGCGACACGCTGGCCGAGCGCGTCCGCGCCGCCGGCCACGAGCTTGCCGCGCGCACCATCGTGCGCGACGACCGTGGCGCGATCGCCGAACAGTTCCGCGCCTGGGCCGACAACCCCGACATCGAGGTCGTGATCTCGACGGGCGGAACCGGGGTCACCGGCCGCGACGTGACGCCGGAGGCCCTGGCCGACGTGGCCGAGAAGCGGATCGACGGGTTCGGCGAACTCTTTCGCTGGATCAGCTTTCAGAAGATCGGCACCTCGACCGTCCAGTCACGCGCCGATGCAGGTGTCGTGAAGGGGACCTACATCTTCGTCTTGCCCGGCTCCCCTGGCGCATGCCGCGACGGTTGGGACGAGATCCTGAAGGACCAGCTCGACATCCGGCACAAGCCGTGCAACTTCGCCGAGCTCCTGCCGCGCCTGCGCGAACACGAGGACGGCCGGCCGGGCTGACACGCGTGCACGAAACCCTCGATCCCAATGCCGTCGCGCGGCGCCTTGAAGGTCTCGACCTTGGCGCAGACATGACCGGCAGCGACCTGGCAATCCTGTCGGCGAAGGGGATATCCCACGATCATTGGCGGATCGGCACGTCCGGACTGGTCTTGCGCATCCCCCGCATGAACCAGTGGGGAATGGACGCCGAAGCGGCGCTCGCCTACCAGGAAGCCGCGTTCCGGCGTGCGGCGGCCAGCGGTCGGACACCGGCGTGGCGGCACACGCTCGCCCCCGACCCGGCATTGCCGCGCGGCGCACTGATCGTCGCGGAGATACGCGGCCGGGCCCCCGCCCTGCCCCAAGACCTGACGGCAATTGCGGAAACGCTGGCGGCCATTCACGAGCTTCCTCTGCCCGACGGCGCGGACATGCCGCCGCTGCAGGTCCACCGCAACCCCGTCTCCTCCACGCTGCTGGTCATCGAGGAGCAGGCAGAAGCGCTTGCAAAGGCGAACATGCCGTCCGACAGCCTTGCCGCGATCGAGGACGAGCTCGAATGGGCACGAAGTTTCGCCGGTGCAGGCGAGCCCGATTTCGCCATGTCTCTCGTCGGAACCGACACCCATCCCGGGAACTTCCTGATCGAGGCCGGTGGCACTGCGCGATTCGTCGATCTGGAGAAGGCGCTTTACGGCGCGGCGCCCATCGATCTCGCCCACGCGACGCTGACCACATCGACCGGCTGGGATCCCGACTGCCGGGGTGCGGCCTCGCGCAACGATGTCGTGGCGTTCTACCGGCACTATCTCGACCGGGTAGGTACCGAACGCGCCGACGCGTTAGCCCCCTGGCTGGTGCCGTTCCGGCGCCTCACCTGGCTGCGCACGATCACCTGGTTTGCCCGCTGGCATGCCGACTGGTCCTCGCACGCACACGCCGCCGCCCGCGACGCAAAGATGAGCGCCCACATCCGCGCGCACATCGTGAACTGCTTCGCGCCGGAAAACATCGAATCCACCCGCGACGACTGGCTCGACCCGAACGCACTCGCGGTCTGACCAAAGGATCGAACGCGAAATCGCCCAAAACGCGCCACCGGCACTATGTTCTTGTTTTGTTCATTTCCGCGATTATGTTTTCACCATGTCCATCGATACAGACATCCGGCCCGCAGAACCCGGCGACGGCGTTGCCGAGAGCCCGCGCCCGGGACGCGGCGCCCTGACGAACCGGAACGGCCGGTTCGAGCGGCTGCGGACGGCGGCTTTCGATGACGGTTGGCGTGACGCGGCACCGGCCGAAGGCGATCCGCCGCCGCGCCTCGACACGACGGTGGCCTTCGACCGCACCCGCACCATCATCGCGCGCAACGATTCGCCCGACATCGGCTTCGACCGCTCGATCAACCCCTACCGGGGCTGCGAGCATGGCTGCATCTACTGTTTCGCGCGCCCGACCCATGCCTGGCTGGGCCTGTCGCCGGGGCTGGACTTCGAAACGCGCCTCTTCGCCAAGCCCGACGCCGCGCGCCTTCTCGAACGCGAACTTGCGCGGCCGGGCTACAAGGCGCGGCCGATCGCGATGGGCACCAACACGGACCCCTACCAGCCGGTCGAGCGGCGGATGAAGGTGACGCGCTCGGTCCTCGAGGTTCTCGCCGCCCACGATCACCCGGTCTCGATCGTCACCAAGAGCGCGCTCGTCGCGCGCGACCTCGATATCCTCGCGCCGATGGCGGCGAAGGGGCTGGCGAGCGTCGGCATATCGGTCACCACGCTGGATGCCGGTCTCGCCGAAATCATGGAGCCGCGTGCCGCGCGGCCCGAGCGGCGCCTGGAGACGATCCGCGTGCTCGCGAACGCCGGCGTCCCCGTCACGGTCATGGCGGCGCCGATCATCCCGGCCATCAACGATCACGAGCTCGAGGCGATCCTGATCCGCGGGCGCCAGGCGGGCGCACGGCACGCCAGCTACATACTCCTGCGCCTGCCGCTGGAGCTGAAGGAACTGTTCGGCGAGTGGCTGATGACGCATTTCCCCGACCGCAAGCGGCGCGTGCTCAGCCGCCTGCGCGAGATGCGCGGCGGGGATCTGTACCGCAGCGGGTTCGGCGAGCGCATGCGCGGACGCGGGCACGATGCCGAACTCCTCGCACAGCGCTTCCGGGCCGCCTGCCGGCAGCAGGGATACCAACCGGACCGTTCGCTGCTCGACACGAAACAGTTCCACCGGCCCAAGGTTCCGGGAAGCGAAACGGACCAACTCAGCCTGTTCGATTCCCGACACATCTAACGCCATCGCGCGCGCCCGGCTGTGTGCTAGCTTGCGCGCGAAATGCTCGCTCACGACGAACTGATACCGCTGGCCATCGTCGCGCTCGCCGCGCTGTCGTGCGGCGTCGTCCTGACGCGCCTCAAGCAGCCCGCCGTCGTCGGCTACATCATCGCCGGTCTGGTGCTCGGCCCCTCGGGCCTCGAACTGGTCGAGAACGAGGCGGGCATCGGCCTGCTCGCCGAGCTGGGGATGCTGCTGCTGCTGTTCGTGATCGGCATGGAGCTGAGCCTGCGCGCCTTCCGGCGGATCTGGCGCATCGCCGTCACCACCGTCGTGCTGCAGACGGCCGGATCGCTCCTGGCGATCTGGCTCATCGGTGAGGTCCTCGACTGGCCGGTCGGGGCGATCATACTGCTGGCCTTCGTCCTTGCACTTTCGAGCACCGCGGTCGCGGTCAAGATGCTCGAGGATATCGACGAGCTGCGCACGCGCGCGGGCCGCATCACGGTCGGCATCCTGATCGCACAGGACCTGGCCGTCGTGCCGATGATCCTTATGCTCGACCTGGCAGCGATCGGCGAGTTCGACATCTTCGCGGTCGGCCGGATCATCCTCTCAGTCGGGCTGCTGCTGGCGTTGATTCTGTTCCTCAGCCGCCGCCAGCGGCTCAACATCCCCCTCCTCGACACCACGCAGGGCCATACCGACCTGGCGCCCCTTCTCGCGCTGGTATGCTGCTTCGGCGCGGCCACTGTCTCGGGCCTGCTCGGCCTCTCGCCCGCCTATGGCGCATTCCTGGCCGGCCTCACCATCGGCAACAGCAACCTCCGCGTCGGCATGCTCGATGTGGTGATGCCGATCCAGAGCATCCTGATGATGGTGTTCTTCCTGTCCGTGGGCCTGCTGATCGACCTGGCGCTCATCTGGGCCAATATCGGCGTCATCATCGTGATGCTGCTGATGGTCACGGTCGGCAAGACCGCGGTGAACCTGGCGATCTTCTCCGCCTTGCGCCTGCCCTGGGCACAGGCGCTGCTGACCGCGCTGATCCTCGCCCAGATCGGCGAATTCTCGTTCCTGCTCGGCAATGTCGGCCTGCAGCGTGGCATCATCGAGATCGAGGACTTCCGGATCGTGCTCTCGGTCACCGCGCTGTCGCTGATCCTGTCGCCGATCTACATGAACGCCATCCGGCGCCTGAGCCGCGCAGTGACCTATCAGCGCGCGTCGGTCCGTTACGTCTTCCGTCTGGCCTTCGGGCGCGAGACCGACTGGATTCGAACGTCCGTGCACAAGGCAGGCGAATTCAAGGGCGCCCTGCCCCCGTTGCCGTCGATGCTATCGCTGCCGCGCCGCCGGAAGGCAGACGGTGACGAGACCGCGGACGAACCGGAACCGCCCACCGATGCGCAGACCGAGCCGCCGTCCGGGCCCGCTTCCGGCGAAGGCCGGCAGGCCTGATACGTCCGTGCCGGCCGCCTTCGAACGGATCGCCGGGATCGACGAGGCCGGCCGCGGCCCCTGGGCCGGACCGGTCGTGGCGGCGGCGGTGATGCTGCTCGACCCCGGCGCCGCAGCCGCACTCGAACAAGCCGGGGTGACGGACTCGAAGGCGCTGGCAAAGCGGGCGCGCGAGCGCTGCTTCGCCGCGATCGTCGCCGAACGCAACGCGGGCCGCCTGGTCTTTGCCGCCGACGCCGCGCCGGTGGACGAGATCGACACCCACAACATCC
>JAYPUG010000109.1:0-7098 GCA_038133965.1 Rhodospirillaceae bacterium
CAAGGAGATCACCGGCGCGCCGCTGGGCATCCTCGGCATGGGCCGGATCGGCCGCACCGTCGCGGCACGCGCGCGCGCCTTCGACATGACCATCCGCTATCACAACCGCACGCGGCTCGCCTTCGACCAGGAGGCGGGCGCGACCTACTACACCAGCGCCGAGGGGCTGCTGGCGGCGAGCCCGTTCCTGATCATCTCCGCCCCCTCGACGCCCGAGACGCGCGGGTTCCTGAACGCCGAGCGGATCGCGCGGCTGCCCGACGGGGCGGTGGTCGTGAACATCGCGCGCGGTGAGCTGGTCGACGACGACGCGCTGGTCGACGCGCTGCGTTCGGGCAAGGTGGCCGCCGCCGGCCTCGACGTCTTCAACGGCGAGCCCGACAACATCCACCCCGGCTATTTCGAGCTGCCCAACGTGTTCATGACCCCGCATATCGGCTCGGGCGCCGAGCGCGCGCGGGCGGCGATGGGCGACATGCTGCTCGACGGGCTCGATCTGTTGCTGGCGGGCGAACCGGTGCCCAACCGGGTTGTCTGAGCGCTTCGCCGCGCGTTTCTCGGCCCTCCCGGGCCCCGTCCGAGGCGCCCTGTGGATGCTGGGCGCGTCGATGTTCTTCGGTACGCACGGACCCATCGTCCGTTTCGCAGTCGCGGAAGGGGCGGAACCGTTCGTCGTCGCGTTCCTGCGCTCGGTGGTGCTGTTGCTGCTGTTCCTGCCCTGGATTGTCCGGCACCGGCACACGGCCCTTCGATCAGCCCGGCCCGGAATGCAGATCCTGCGCGGGGTCTATTCGATGATCGGGTTGGTCCTGCTGGTACTGGCGCAGGCGAACCTGCCGCTGGCCGAGGTCTCGGCACTGACGTTTGCCGCGCCCCTCTTCGGCACACTGGGTGCGGCTCTGGTTCTGCGCGAGATCGTGCGCGCGCAGCGCTGGGTCGCCACGCTGGTCGGTTTCGCCGGCGTCTGGATCGTCCTGCGGCCGGGCGTGGCCGATGTCAGCCCGCTGGTCGCACTGCCGCTGCTCGCGGCCGTCTTCATCGCCGCATCGAACCTGACGATCCGGGTGCTGGCCCGCGACGACGCGCCAACCACGACGGTCGCCTGGCTGGCGATGGTCTCGATCCCCGTGACGTTCATTCCGGCGGCCTTCGTGTGGAGCTGGCCGCCGCCGATGGCGCTGTTCTGGTCCGCGGTTCTGGGAACGGCGGGTCTGGGCGCACACATTTGCCTCACACGGGCGTTCACGGCGGCGGAGGCGTCGTCGGTGCTGCCCTACGACTACACGCGCCTGATCGTCACTGCATCGCTCGGCTATCTGCTGTTTGCCGAGGTACCGACGATCTGGACCTGGGTCGGCGGCGCGGTGATCGTCGGCGCGGTCGTCTACAACGCGCGGCGCGAGCGTCGCATGAACTGAATGCGCTATTCGGCTGCGGCGCGGAGGCCGGCGCCCTGCCGCTGCATGCGCTTGGTGATCACCGCCGCCGCGCCATCGAGGATCGCGTCGGTGTCGATGCCGTAGGTGCGATAGAGGTCCTGCAGGTTCCCCGACTGGCCGAACGCATCCACGCCGAGCGCCGCGATGTCGTGACCGACGACCCCGCCCATCCAGGCCAGCGTGGCCGGGTGTCCGTCGAGCACGGTGACGAGCCCGGCGTCGGGTGCAAGCCGTGACAGCAGGCGCTCGATGTGGGACGGCGCGGCGTTCGCGTCACGCGCCTGCGCCCGGGTCGCGGCCTGCCAGTCTGCGTAAAGCCTGTCGGCCGAGGTGACCGCCAGCACGCCGGCACCGGGAATATCTTCCAGGATCGCCTCGTGGGCGGCGATCGCCTCGGGCGCGACGACACCGGTATAGACGATCGCGAGTTCCGCTCCGGGTTCCGGCGCGCGCAACCAGTAGCCGCCGGCGATTGCGTCGTTGGCGACCGCGGCAAAGTCGCGGCGCGGCTGATCGATCGCCCGCGTCGAGAGGCGGAGATAGACCGAGCCGCCATCCTCGGCCTGCATGTGCTCGAATCCCCAGCCCATGATCGCGGCGAGTTCGTCGGCATAGGCCGGCTCGAACGCGGTGAGCCCGGGTTGCGACATGCCGATCAGCGGTGTCGCGACCGACTGGTGGGCGCCACCCTCGGGCGCCAGCGTGATGCCGGACGGGGTCGCCACCACCATGAAGCGCGCATCCTGGTAGCAGGCGTAGTTCAGCGCATCGAGCCCGCGCGAGATGAACGGGTCGTAGAGCGCCCCGACGGGCAGAAGCCGCGCGCCGAACATCCGGTCTGACAGGCCCATGGCGGCGAGAAGCAGGAACAGGTTGTTCTCCGCGATCCCCAGCTCGATGTGCTGGCCTTCGGGGCTCATCGACCATTTGAAGGCCGACGGCACCTGTTCATCGCGGAACGTGTCTGCGAATTCCTCGTGATGGAACAGCCCGCGCTGGTTCACCCAGCCGGCCATGTTCGTGGTCACGGTCACGTCCGGCGTGGTGGTGACGATGTGGCGCGCGATCTCGCTGTCACCACGCCCGAGGTCGTTCAGGATGTTGCCGAACGCCTCCTGGGTCGATTGGCGCTCGGCCCCCGGTGCCGGCAGGACCGGAACCGCAACGCGGGGGATCGCATCCGCCTCAGGACGCCCGGCGAACGGCACGTCGGCCAGGAAGGCACGCAGCGCGTCCTCGGTCGCGCCGAGCCCCTCAGCGATGTCCCACTCGTGCCCGTCGCGGATCGCGTGGCTCGCCTTGAAGGCGGCCATCTGGTCGGGATTCATCAGGCCCGAATGGTTGTCCTTGTGGCCGGCAAGCGGCGTGTTGAAACCCTTGATCGTGTAGGCGACGAAGGACTGCGGCGTGTCGTCGTCGCCCACGTTCGCAAACGCTTCGAGGGTTGCCTGCATGTCGTGACCGCCCAGGTTGGTCATGAGCCGGTGCAGCGCATCGTCGTCGTGGGCGTCCAGCAGCGCATTGATGCCTTGGGTGCTGCCGAGATCGGCCTTCAGGTGTTCGCGCCAGGCCGCACCACCCTGGTAGGTGAGCGCCGCGTAGAGCTGGTTCGGGCATTCGTCGATCCATGTGCGCAGCGCATCCCCGCCAGGCTCGGTGAAGGCGGCTTCCAGCAGCTTGCCGTACTTGAGCTCCACCACGTTCCAGCCGACCGAGCCGAAGAAGTCCTTGATGCGCTGGAACAGGTAGTCGTGGACGACACCGTCGAGGCTCTGGCGGTTGTAGTCGATCACCCACCAGAGATTGCGGACATCGTGCTTCCAGCCCTCGAGCAGCGCCTCGAAAACATTGCCCTCGTCGAGTTCGGCGTCGCCCATCAGCGCGATCAGGCGGCCCTGCGGCTTGTCGTCGGCGAGCCCGTGCAGGCGCACATAGTCGCGCACCATTGCGCCGAACAGCGTTGTCGCGACGCCGAGGCCGACCGACCCGGTCGAGTAGTCCACATCGTCGGTGTCCTTGGTGCGCGACGGATAGGACTGTGCGCCGCCGAGTGCGCGGAAGTCCTCCAGCTTCTCGCGGCTCTGCTTTCCGAGCAGGTACTGGATCGCGTGGAAGACGGGCGAGGCGTGCGGCTTGATCGCCACCCGGTCCTCGGGCCGCAGCGTGTGCATATAGAGCGCCGTGAGCAGCGTTGCGGCCGACGCACAGGACGACTGGTGGCCGCCGACCTTCAGCCCGTCCGGGTTCGGGCGTACGTGATTGGCGTTGTGGATCGTCCAGGACGACAGCCAGAGGATCTTGCGTTCGAGCTCCTCGAGGGTGGAGACATCCACGTTCGAGAGGATCGTCTTCGGGTCGGCTTTGCTCTGGCGTGGCATGGGGGAGGTCCGGCGGTTGGCAGTTCACATGCGGGCGAATCTACCACCGGCGCGAAACCGCCGCGTTGCGAAGTGAATGGCGCTACCACCAAATTTCGCAATGGAATGCCGAAAAACCCAGATTTGATGTCGGTTTGTGCCAGTTTTTGCGAGCCGGGCGCTACATGCCGTAGAACGCGACCACCGTGTCGTGGTAGAACTTGCGCTGGTCTTCGTCCGACCGTTTGGAGAGAACCTCGCGATAGACCGCGACCAGGTCGTCGTAGCTCGTCCACAGTTTCTCGAGCGGGAAGTTCGAGCCGTAGAAGCAGCGGTCGGCACCGAAGGCATCGAGCGCCGTATCGAGCTGGATCGCCATGTGCGGCGGGTCGAGGCGCGCGGTCAGCATGTTGAGGCCGGAGCACTTGATGAACAGGTTCGGATAGGCCGACAGCATTTCCATCCCGCGCTTGTAGGCGCTGACCGTCTCGTCGTCGCTGCCCGACAGCATGCCGGCGTGGACGAGGCAGAAGCGGGTCCCGGGATAGTCGCGCACCAGTTCCGCGAAGTGCACGAACTGGTGGGTGAAGCCCTGCAGGTCGAAGGTCATGCCGTACTTCGGAAGCAGGTCCATGCCGCGCCGGAACTCGGGCGTGTTGCACAGGTCCGGTCGGTCGGTGCGCTGGCGCACCTTGATGCCTTCCCAGTAGTGAAGCTGGTGGCGCACGCCGCGCGTGTTTGCGTATTCGCAATGGCCGGCGATGATCCGTTCGACGTCGGGATCTGTCATCACCGCATGACCGACGATCGCGTGCGGGAAGCCGTGGGCGTCGGCAACCGACTGCAGCCATTTCGTTTCACCGACGGGATCGGAGGGGTCGTAGTTTGCCTGGACGTGGACGGATCCGACGACGTTGTTGTCGCCGAAATCGTCGCGCAGGTCCGAGACCAGATAGTTCTGGCGCAGCCCTTCGTACTCGCTGCCGTACATCTTCGGGGATGGCGGAGCCATCAGCCAGGGGTAGTTGGCGACCTCCCAGAGGTGGTGGTGGCTGTCGATGATCGGCCCGTCGTACATGGCATCCCTCGTGAATGAATCCGGCGGCGAACCCTACCCGGCTTCGGAATGCCGCGCACGCTTGCCGGGAAATGGTGTGGACTGCATTGTTGGCACGAGCAACCATTGAATGGGGTTTGGGAGGCATGGAATGAACATTGAGGCGCTCGATTCGACCGATTGCCGTATTCTTGAGGTGCTCCAGCGCAATTCGCGTATCGCCAACATCGATCTGGCGCGCGAGGTCAACCTGTCGCCGTCGCCATGTCTGCGCCGGGTGCGTAATCTCGAGGCGCAGGGCTATATCCGGCAGTACGTGACGCTTCTGGATCCCGCGGCCACGGGGCTGCCGGTTTCTGTCTTCGTGCAGGTCTCGCTCGAGCGGCAGGTGGACGATGCGCTGGAGACCTTCGAACAGGCGATCGTCGAGCGGCCCGAGGTGATGGAGTGCTACCTGATGACCGGAGACAGCGACTACCTTCTGCGTGTCGTCGCGCCGGACCTCGATGCCTTCCAGCGGTTCCTGCTTGATCACCTGACCCGAATACCCGGCGTGGCCAGCATCAAGTCGAGTTTCGCGCTCAAGCAGGTCAGCTACAGGACGGCGCTGCCGCTGGGCCACCTCGCCGAAGGATGAACCAAGCGGGCTTTCACGCGCTGCGTTTCAGGCCGATGTGCGGCCCGCATCGACCTTCAGGGTCGTCCCGGTCATGCGCGGTGCCTCGTCGCTGATCGCGAAGGCGACCAGCCCCGCGAGTTCCTCCGGCTCGACCAGTTCGCCCATGGGCGAAGAGCCGATTGCGGCGTCGATATAGTCCTGGGACATGACGTCGAGGACGCCGGTGCGTGCGAAGCCGGGCATGATCACGTTGCACCGGATTCTGTGCGGCGCCATTTCGATGGCAAGCGCACGCATCATCAGCTGCAACCCGCCCTTGCCGGCGACGTAGGGATAGGTGCCGGGGGGTGGGCGTTCGACCGTGGACGAAGTCGTCGCCAGCAGCGAGCCGCCCTCGCCCTGGTCGAGCAGGATCTTCGCGCCGGCCTGGATCGTCTCGAACGCGCCGGTCAGGTTCACCGCGATCAGCCGGTGCCAGTCGGCCATGTCGGTCTCGACCAGCGGGGTCGAGGCATTGAACGCCGCGGCGTTCGCGATAACGGCGTCCAGGCGCCCGAAGGTGTCGAGGGTGCGTGCGTACATGGCATCGATCTGGCTGCGGTCGCGCACGTCGGTGGGCACGGCGATGAGCGTACCCGGGCTGTTCCCGGCTTCGGCGGCGACGGCATCGAGCTTGTCGGTCTGGATTCCCGTGGCCGTGACGTTGGCGCCCTCCGCGGTGAGCCGAAGCGCGATGGCGCGGCCAATGCCGCTTTCCGCGCCCGTGATGACTGCGACCTTTCCTTCCAGCCCCTTGAACGGCATGGCTTGCCTCCTCTCAAAGCCCGGTTGCGAAGCGGGTCATGATCACGATGATCGTTACTTGCATGATCCCCTGGAACGCGACGATCCGCACGTAGCGGCGCATCAGTCGGCCGATCCGTTCTCCGTCGGGCTCGGGTTTGCGCATCTCCAGGTAAACAAGAACGTTTGTCGGCAGCAGGATTGCGACGCCCTGTATCGACAGGATCGTGGTGATCGCCAGTGCCGCAACCAGCCACCATATCTCCGGGTGGACGAGATGGAGATACCCCTGCTCGACGGCCAGGAACCAGCCGGCCGTGGGCGCCACCGTTGCCAGCGTCGGCATGATGAACAGCATGCGCGGCATCAGCCGGATCGTGATTGCCCGGCGGACGGGGTAATCGACCCGGCGCAGGATCGGGCCGATCACGAAACCCATGAACAGGTCGATGCCGGTCCACAGCAGCCCGGCAATCACATGCACGAAGTTCAGGTACCACTGGTTGGCGCTGACGATCGCCGCGATCATGATCGCGAGCACGGCCGCCACCCACCAGAGGTTTCGCCAGTCGATGCGAATGTCGGTGTCGGCGGAACCTGGAATGGCGGTGGCCTGGGTCATGATCGAAACCTAGGCCGCGGGCGTTGTGGTGCGCAATACGGGGCACGGGCGCTTGGCCGGCCGGCCAGTCGGCCCTAGAGTCTCCGAAGGGGGAGGGAGTGCCATGGAAGACACCGCAGGCGCGTTCGTGCCGGGCGAAATGTTCGCGATCGAGGGTGCAGACGACGGTCCGCTGTCGGGCCTGACCTTCGCGGCGAAGGACATTATCGACGTGGCCGGGC
>JAYPUG010000110.1:0-2165 GCA_038133965.1 Rhodospirillaceae bacterium
TTCCAGGGGGCCCGTGATGTAGTCGCTCAAATGATAGCCGCGCTCGCGGGAACCCGGCGCGCCCCAGTCGACAAGCAGCGGGCGCAGGCCGGTGTTCACCGCCATCCAGCGCAGCAGGCTGCGCCGCGGTGACAGGTCGAGAATATAGGCACGGTTGATCAGCGAGGGGACGAACAGCACGGGTGCGCCGTCGGCGGGTCCGTAATCGAGCAGGCGGACCGATCCCTGCTCCCAGATGACCGGAGGATCATCGAGCGAGCGCCGGTAGGGGTGGTGTCGATAGGCCCGGACCCCGGCACCGAATGCCGCGAGACGCCGGGCGATCTCGGTCTCGACCGCCTCGGCGAACGGGTCAGCTCCGCTTGCTGCCTCCGGCAGGCTGCTTCGAAGGGCCGCGCCCCGACTTGCGACCTCGAGCCTCCAGGCGAGCGAGCCGCGCCTCAACATCTCCAAGGCGCCGCGCGAGCTCGTCCAGCCGTTCATCGCGGTCATCAGGTGCAGCGGCAGCGGGCGCGGCCCTAGCCGCGGTGCGGGCGGCGTCTGGTTCATCGTCGGTGTCCGGCTGGTGCTCGGCGGGAGTCGCCATCTGGCGCATGAATGCGCCGATGTTGGCGGCGGCCATCGGGTTGGCGGCCAGCCCCATCCGGCTCATGGCGTCGAAGAAGCGTGCGGTCTGCTCGGCGAGGTCGGGATCCGACGCCATCGCGGCCAACTGGTCTTCCCAGAGGTCGAGATACTGGCGCGCGAGATCGGAGAAGTCCGGGGGCTTGCTCATGGTCCGAGACTATAGCGCCCGCAATGCATTCGTCTCCACCGCAGAGCATCCGCGCTGCAACGCAACATGTTTGCAAATATCTGATACAATGATCCAATCCGTCGTGAACATTGCGGTGCAGAACCATGGCTCAAGCCGGCAAAAGTGATCCGATCATCGTCAAGAAGTACGCCAACCGGCGGCTCTACAACACGGCGACGAGCAAGTACGTCACGCTCGACGACCTGGCGCAGATGGTGAAGGCAGGCGACGACTTCGCGGTCGTCGATGCCGAGTCGGGCGACGACATCACGCGGTCGGTCCTGACCCAGATCATCTTCGAGGAAGAGAGCAAGGGGCAGAACCTGCTGCCGATCAGCTTCCTGCGCCAGCTCATCCAGTTCTACGGCGACAGCCTGCAGTCGATGGTTCCGAACTATCTGGAAGCCACGATGCACGCGTTCACGAACAACCAGGACCGGATGCGCGAATACATGCAGGGTGCGATGGGCGGGGCGATGTTCCCGTTCGCGCAGTGGGAAGAGATGGGGCGTCAGAACATGGCCATGTTCGAGCGCGCCTTCCAGATGTTCACTCCCTATGGCAGCCCGGGTTCGAGCGTCGGGGGCGATGCCGCGCCTTCGGGTGAGGGCGACGATGACCAGCTTGCCGATCTCAAGGATCAGCTCGAGCGGCTTCGCAAGCAGATCGACGATATCTCGCGCTGAGGCGCGCTAGACGAGCCAGTCGGGATCGACTTCCGGTTTTCCGCAGTGCCAGCCCTGGAGGAAGTCGACGGCTTCCTCGCGCAGCAGGTTCGCTTCCTCTTCGTTTTCGACCCATTCGGCAACCACCTCCAGGCCGATGCCTTTGGCGAGGCTTACAAGAGTGCGCACGAAAAGCAGGTTTTCCTCGTCCTTTGGCAGGTTTCGGATGAACGAGCCGTCAATCTTCACCATTGCGACATTGAGCGATCGCAGGTGGCGGAACGACGTGAAACCCGCCCCGAAATCATCCAGTGCGACGCGGCAGCCGAACCGGTTCAGCGAATAAACGAAGTGCGATGACTCGTCGATGTCGTCGAGCGCGACCGTCTCCGTGATTTCGAGGATCAGCCGCGACGCCAGGTCGGGTCTGTCGTTCAACCGGTCCTCGAGCTTGTGCAGCCACACAGGATCGACCGCCGTCATGCCCGAGACGTTGATTGAAATCTGGATTTCCGGATTACGTTCCAGCGTGTCCAGACCGAGTTCGAGAACCCGCCGGTCGATCAGGCGCATGAGGCCCATCTGTTCGACCACGGGTACGAATCCTCCGGCCGCAATGGGTTTGCCGTTCTCTCCGATCATCCGCGCGAGACCCTCGTAGAAGGCAACCTTGCCTGTCGTCGAAGACACGATGGGCTGGAAGG
>JAYPUG010000110.1:2175-7095 GCA_038133965.1 Rhodospirillaceae bacterium
GGAAGGGGAGTTTGAACCTGTTTTCCTTGAGGGCCTGTTTCACCTGCTCGGCGACCACGAGGTCGGGTCGCTCGTTGCGGGTGTGCGCTGGCAGGTCCGTGAATTCGAGGTAGCAGTCGCACCCGAGGCGCCGCGCCCCGCGCAGCGCATTGTCCGCGTTGGAAACGATTTCGCGCGCGGTCGAGGCGTCGTCGGGAAAGACAGTGATTCCAATAGACCCGGTAACTGTCATCGGGCCCGCTGGTGTAGACACAGGATGTTCCCGGACCGCAGCAAGGAAGCGTCCGGCCACGGTGGAGAGCTCTTCGCGCGTACACCGTCCAAGAATGACAGCGAACCTGTCGAAACCAACCCGACCGACAATGTCGCCAGAGCGCAGGCAGCTTTCTATGCGTCGCGCTGCGGCGATAACGATCGCGTCGGCTGTTTCCTCGCCATAGACGTCGGAAACGACATTGAGCTTGTCGAGGCCGACCAGGAGCAGGCCGCCCTGCTGGCTCCGATGCAGATTCTGCGAAATCGTGTGTTCAAGTGCCTCGCGGAGCCGCAACCGGTTGTAGTGACCGGTGAGAGCGTCGTGGTTGGCGAGGAAGCTTACCTCTTCTTCCGAACGCTTGCGGTCCTCGATATTGCGGATGACCCCGGTCAGGCGGACAGGCCGGCCACCGGGTTCCTTGGTGACGACTGCCCGTTCCTGAATCCACACGAAGCAGCCTTCATCGTCGCGGAGCCGATATTCCCGGTCGAAGGTTTCCTCGCGTGCGAAATGGTTCGACAGCGCGATCATGCGATGGGGCAGGTCCTCGGGATGAATCCGACTGAGGTAACGATCGCCGGAGTCGATGCCCTCCTGGTCCGAGATGCGTACGACTTTCGATATCTTGCCGGTCCACGAGATGGCGTCTGTGACAAGATCCCATTCGTAGAAGAGATCGCCGGACTCGACGAGAACACCGACCAGATCCGAAAGCGACGTTGTGTCGTCCGGAACGGGTGCGGTTCCCGGGATGGCCATGTGGGCCAGGTCCGACATTCTGTTCCTCCTACCTGAAGGTCCGTAATCTTCAGCCGCGCCCTTCTGGCACGGATATGAGGGTCGGAGACTAGCCGGTCAGGTCTTAACAAAGGGTAATAATTGCCGGGAAACACAAGGTCCGGGCAGAAAGTTCCCAGTGGTGTGGGCGGTATGGTTAATAATTATGTTTAATGATTTCTAAAATACCGAATAATACGAATATCAGTTTTAAGAAAGTTTATATAAATTTGGAGCTACCTGATGATCGTTTCTCTGGACGTGAAGTGACACTCAATTTTCCAGCACGCATCGGAATGAACGAAGCCGCCGCTGCCGAAGCAGTGCGGATTCGCGTTGCTGCCGACGCCGCCGCCCGGCACGTGGCGCCAGTCGCCACGGCACCGGGTTCCGATCGCAACGACCGTCAGTCACTCTCCCGTCCGGAGCTCGCACATGTCGTGCGTGGCCCGGCCGGGACCGAGACACACCGTGACTTGCGGTCCGGCTCTGCGCCCGTTCTCCTGCGTCGTGGAACCAATGCGTTCTTCATTACGCAATGGATCGCGCAGGAAGGTCAGTCTGATGCGCAGCCACGCACGCCGCATGCGCACGGCGCGGCTCGGTACCCGTCGATGTCGTTCGACGACGATATTCTGCTGCCGGGCGAGACCTTCGTGCACGCCGAAGACCGCCCCCGCCTCGACATCACCGTCTGAACCCGGCCGGCCCGGCCGGTTTCCGTCCGCGCGATACGTTGCTCTCTCGCGCCGGTTTGCTTATTGAGGGTCACCGCACGGCGGCAGGACCGTGCCGGGTATCGAGAGGGAGAGCAGACCCATGGCGGACACGATTCGCGGGCTGATGGAGAAGGGTGCGGACGCGGCGGTGGCGATTGCCGCGGTTGAGCGCGAGCCGCTGACATTTGCGGGCCTGCGGGCACTGATGGACAGGACCGTTGCCGACATGAACGCGCTCGGGATCGGGCGCAACGACCGGGTCGCGATCGTCCTGCCGAACGGGCCGGAAATGGCTGCGGCCTTCGTCGCCGTGGCGGCGGGCGCGACCACCGCGCCGCTGAATCCGGCCTACCGGGCGGAAGAGTTCCGGTTCTACCTCGAGGACCTGAACGCCAAGGCGCTGTTCGTCGAGGCGGGCAGCGAGTCGCCGGCGATCGGGGTCGCAGGCGACCTCGATGTGCCGGTTTACGAGCTCACGGTTCCCGAAGGCGCGCCGGCCGGCACGTTCGAGATCGCCGGTGCGGCCGATGGCGGAGGCACGGCCGCGCAGCCCGGCGCGGCCCAGCCCGACGATGTGGCGCTCGTGCTGCACACCTCGGGAACCACGTCGCGGCCCAAGATCGTGCCGCTCAGCCAGACGAACATCTGTGCCTCGGCCTGCCATATCGGCGAGACCCTCTCCCTTGCGCCCGACGACCGCTGCATGAACATCATGCCGCTGTTCCACATCCACGGACTGATTGCCGCCGTCCTGTCGAGCCTGGCGGCGGGCGGCAGCACCTACTGCACGCCGGGATTCGATGCGCTGCGCGTGTTCCGCTGGTTCACCGATGCCGCGCCCAGCTGGTACACGGCCGTTCCCACCATGCACCAGGCGATCGTGGCGCGTGCATCGCGCAACCAGGATGCGGTCGATGCCCTCGATTTGCGGTTCATCCGCTCGTCGTCCTCGTCGTTGCCGCCGCAGGTGATGGCCGAACTGGAAGACACGTTCGGATGCCCGGTCGTCGAGTCCTACGGCATGACCGAGGCGGCGCACCAGATGGCCTCGAACCCGCTGCCGCCCGCTGCGCGCAAGCCGGGCTCCGTGGGCATCGCCGCCGGCCCGGACGTCGAGATCATGGACGAGGGCGGGAACATCCTCGAACGCGGTGCGACCGGCGAGGTGGTGATCCGCGGTCCCAACGTCACCACGGGCTACGAGGCGAACGACACGGCCAATGCCGAGGCCTTTACCGACGGCTGGTTCCGCACCGGCGACCAGGGCGTGTTCGACGATGAGGGCTACCTGACGATCACCGGGCGGCTGAAGGAAATCATCAACCGCGGCGGCGAGAAGATCAGCCCGCGCGAGGTGGACGAGGTTCTGCTCGACCACCCCGCCATCGGCCAGGCCGTGACCTTCGCCCTGCCTCACGACAAGCTGGGTGAAGAGGTCGCCGCCGCCATCGTGCTGCGCGAGGGCGCGGAAGCGAACGAGGGCGAGGTCCGCGACTTCGCAGCCCAGCGGCTCGCCGACTTCAAGGTGCCGCGCAAGATCGTCTTCCTCGAAGAGATACCCAAGGGCGCGACCGGAAAGCTTCAGCGGATCGGCCTGCACGAGAAGCTGGGGCTCTAGGGCATCATGAAGGTCTGCATCTTCGGCGCGGGTGCCATCGGCGGCTACATGGCCGTCGAACTGGCGTTGGCCGGCGAGGCCGAGGTCACCTGTATCGCGCGTGGCCCGCACCTGGCCGCGATGAAGGAGAACGGCCTCAAGCTGGTCCTCGAGGACGGCACGGAAAAGGTCGCAGAGGTCGCTTGTACCGACGATCCGGCGGAGGCCGGGCCCCAGGACTATGTGATCGTGACGCTCAAGGCCCATTCCGCGGCCGCCGTCGCGGACCGGATGGCGCCGCTATTCGGACCCGACACCGCGGTCGTCACCGCCCAGAACGGGGTTCCGTGGTGGTACTTCCACGAGTTCGGCGGCGAGTTCGAGGGCACACGCCTGGCGACGGTCGATCCCGGCAACGGACAGTGGGAGCAGATCGGACCGGAACGGGCCATCGGTTGCGTCGTCTATCCGGCGGCCGAGATCGCCGAGCCCGGCGTGATCCGCCATGAGTACGGAAACCGCTTCACCCTCGGCGAGCCGTCGGGAGAGAAGACCGAGCGCGTGCAGGCCCTGTCGGGCCTGCTTGCCGGCGCGGGCATGCGTGCGCCGGTGCGCCCGCGCATCCGCGACGAGATGTGGGTGAAGCTCTGGGGCAACGTCTCGCTCAACCCGGTTTCGGCGCTGACGGGCGGCACGCTCGCCCAGATGATCGACGACCCGGATGTGTGCGGGGTGATCCGTGCGCTGATGGTAGAGGCGCAGTCGGTGGGCGAGGCGCTGGGCGTGAAGTTCGCCATCGACGTGGACAAGCGCATCGCCGGTGCGCGCGAGGTGGGCGAACACAAGACCTCGATGCTCCAGGACCTCGAGCTCGGCCGGCCGATGGAGATCGATGCGCTGGTGGCCTCGGTCCAGGAACTGGGCCGGGTCGTGGGCGTGGCGACGCCGACCATCGATGCGGTGCTGGCGCTGGTACGCCAGCGCGCGCGGCTTGCGGGCTGCTACGACGGCTGAGCGCGCCGCCGCGCCGCCCGGGATGCGATCGGGGCGGCAATCGCGAGGGTCACGAGCCCGCCCACCAGGACCATGAACGATGCGCGGATCCCCGCTTCGCGGATGATCGGCTGGGCGATGAAGGGCAGAACGAACTGCCCCAGATAGATCGCCATGGTCAGCCCGCCGAGAATGCGCGCGCGGTGCCGGGGCTCGCACAGGCCGAACAGCCACGTGCTCGAATTGGGGTACATCGGGCCCATGCCGATGCCGAAGACGGCCAGTGCGATGAGTACCATGACAAGGCTGTCGGCGTGGGCGAGGAGCGCGTACCCCCCGGCCAGCCCGCCCGCGATGAACGAATAGATGAGCGGGTTGGCGAGCCGCGCGCGGAAATGCGGATAGAGCGGTCCGCTGATGGCCATGAGCACGAGCGGCCAGGCGATGGCGTAACCGGCGATGCTCGCCTGTTCCACGCCGATATCCACCAGCAGGAAGGGCAGGTTGAGCGGCATCTGCAGGAAGATGCCGCCGGTCGCCGCGACCATCAGGTAGATCGCGCCGACGGCCAGCCAGGA
>JAYPUG010000111.1:0-5507 GCA_038133965.1 Rhodospirillaceae bacterium
TTGCCGCAGGTCGCGGTGTCTGCGGGTGCCGACGCGCTCGACGAGTTGCTTGCAAAACTGGGTCACGCCAACTTCTCGTCAACGCAAGGCGGGCCGCTGGATGCCGATGGTGCCGCCACGCTCCTGCCCGAAGGGGTCGCTGCGCTGCCGCCGCCCTTGTGACTGCCGCGTGGACATCCGGAGCCGAACATGAGCGAGCGCGACACGCCGCCACGAAACGAGAAGGACGACGCCAAACCGGCAGCCGCGCTGACCGACGTGAAGATCGGCCGGCGGGGTCTGTCCGGCACACCGAAGACCGAGGCACATACGGCAACACCGCCGGCACCGGCAGACCCGGCGCCCTCACGAGCCACACCCGAGGCCGTGTCACGGCCGCGATCTTTCCCGGCTGCTCGTCCGACAACACCTTTACCCGTGCACAGCCACGAACCGGCGATCATCGAGAATGACGGCACGGATCGGCAAACGGTCGCGCCCGCCGCGATCATCGATCTGTGGGAGCACTTGGCCGCCGAGCGCCTGCGTCCACGCATGCGCGACATGGATCCGGTCGCGATCGCGCGCCAATGGCCGAACTCGCTCCTTTTGCGCGTCACCAATGCGGGGCGTCGGCCCGGGCTCGAGGTCGCGCACATGTTCGCACCCACGGCCGGCGGACCGACGGCCGCGATCCCGATCGACGCCATGACCCTCGACTGGATCGTCGGGTTGGGGCGCGAGGTCGTCTCGACCGGGGGACCGGTGCACGAGACCGATGCCGTCCCGACCGAAGGGGGCCCCATCGACTGCGGGGTCATCGCATTGCCGTTCGGGCCGGAAGCCGGCGTCGACCACGTCCTGTGCCACCTCTATCGCGTGAACGACCGGTTGATCGAGGGCGAAGCGACCCGCGTGTCGCCCGAGCATACGCCGGGGCGTCGATTCTTCGGACGCTAGCCGCGGAATCCGCCGATCGCGCGGTCCTCCCCAACAGATTCCCACCCGTCACGTGTTGGTCACGCACCTGTAACGGCGCGTCCGGATGTTGGCGCTGCAACAACCCGAACGATGGAGATTGCGCGTGCGCCCGAAAATTCCGACCTCCGTGACCGGCCTCCTTGCCGGTGCGATTCTTGTAACCGGCCTGCCCGGTGCGGCCGAATCCGGCTCCTTCCAGCGAATCGCAACCTGGCCCGTTTACCAGCACCTGCCGCTCGGCACCGACCGGAAGACCGAAACGGCGGCGGAAATCGTCGCGGCGACGCCCGACGGGCGCACGCTCATCTACACCGATTCACCGCTCGAAGCGCTCGGCTTCGTCGACATTACCGTCGCCTCCAGTCCGCGCGCTGCCGGCATCGCCAAGCTGGGCGGCGAACCGACATCCGTCGTCGCGACCAGCAGTTTCGCGCTGGTCGGCGTGAACACGTCGGAATCCTTCGTCGCACCGTCGGGCCACGTCGCCATTGTCGACCTGGCGCGCAAGGTCGTGCGCAACCGATGTGACGTCGGCGGCCAGCCCGACTCGCTCGCACTCAGCCCCGACGGCAAGTTCCTGGCCGTCGCCATCGAGAACGAACGCGACGAGGACCTCAACGACGGCCTGATTCCGCAGGCCCCTGCGGGACACCTGGCGATCCTCGACCTCGCCGCCGACGGCACGCCGCTCAACTGCTCGAGCGCGCGCATCGTCGATATGACCGGGCTCGCGGCGCTCGCGGGCGGTGACCCGGAGCCCGAATACGTTTCGATCAATTCCGCGAACGAGGCCGTCGTCACGCTGCAGGAAAACAACCACCTCGCCATCGTCGATCTTGCGACGGGCAAGGTCACCCGAAGCTTCACCGCCGGCACGACGGATGTAGCGGGCATCGACATCGAGACCGACAAGGTGCTGTCGTTCGACGGGATGCTCGAGGACCTGCCGCGCGAGCCCGACGCGGTCGCCTGGATCGACGACAACCGCTTCATCACGGCCAACGAGGGCGACTACACCGGCGGCAGCCGCGGCGCGACCATCTTCGACAAGCGCGCTTGGGTGACGTGGGATTCCGGGAACGCGATGGAGCACATCGCAGCACGGATCGGTCACTACCCGGAGAAGCGCGCCGGCAAGAAAGGCACCGAGCCCGAGGGCGTCGCGGTCGGCCGGTACGGCGACGAGACGATGATGCTGATCGGCTCGGAGCGCGGCAACTTCCTCGCGGTCTACCGCGACCACGGCCCGTCTTCGGTGCCCACCTTCGTGCAGACCCTGCCGACCGGGGTCGCCCCCGAGGGCATCCTGCCCATTCCGCAGCGCCGTCTCCTCGTCGTCGCCGCGGAAGCGGATTCGGCCGACGACAACGTCCGTTCGAACATCGCGATCTACGTGCACGGCAACTGGACGCCGACCTACCCCGAGATGGTCTCGGTCGAGGCCGACGGCGTACCCCTCGGCTGGGGCGCCCTGTCGGGACTGGCGGCCAATCCGTCCGACCCGCAGATGCTCTATGCGGTGCCCGACAGCTTCTACGCGCAGTCGCGGATCTTCACCGTCGATGTCGGCAGCACGCCGGCGCGCATCGTCGCCCAGCGCGTCCTGCACAAGAATCGCGAGACGGTGGACTACGATCTCGAGGGCGTGGCCGTGGCGGCCGACGGCGGCTTCTGGCTGGTGTCGGAGGGACATCCCGGACGCGAGAAGCTGAACCTGCTGATCCGCGCCACCGCCGACGGCACCGTCATCCGCGAAATCACCCTGCCCGACGCCATGAACGAACAGGCCGTCCGCTTCGGCCTCGAGGGTGTGGCAACGACGGGCAGCGGAGCCGACGAGCGGGTCTATGTGGCCTTCCAGCGCGAGTGGAATAACAACGAGAAGGGCCAGGTGTTCATCGGCGTCTACACGCCGGCGAACGGCCAGTGGGGCTTCCTGCGCTATCCGCTCAACGCGCCCGAATCGCCCGCCGGCGGATGGGTCGGCCTGAGCGAGATCACGGCCGTTTCGGACACCGAGTTCATGGTGATCGAACGCGACAACAAGGGCGGGCCCGACGCCGCGATCAAGCGGATCTACGCCTTCTCAGTCGCCGGACTGACCCCGGCCCCGGCCGGCCAGGCGGCGCCGCTCGTCCGCAAGCGGCTGGTCCACGACCTGCTTACCGAAATGGCGAGCCGGAGCGGCTGGACGCCGGACAAGCTCGAAGGTCTGACCATGGCGTCCGACGGTCAGATCTACGCCGTCACCGACAACGACGGCATCGACGACGCCACGGGCGAGACCCAGTTCCTGCGGCTCGGCCGCCGTTCTGCGGTCCTCGCCCAACGCTGATTGAACCAACCTCCCGACACAAACTCGGGCCGCACCGGAAACCCCGGTGCGGCCCTTTTTTCTTGGGCGCCGGTTTCAACGGCGCGCCGCGCGCGGGCGTGCTATGACCCCGGTCATGGACCGCATCGCTTTGCTCGTCATCGCCACGCTCACCGGCCTGGGCGCGGCATTCACCATCTGGCTCGGTTTCACCGGCGTGGACGATTCCCTCGCCTTCCGCATCGTGCGCTCGCTTGCCGCGCTTGCGGTCATCGTCGCCGCGGCCGTCACCTGGCGGGGAACCCTGGGCGCGAACGCCCCCGATGCCCCGCGCCTCAAGCGCACGGCGCTTGTCGTGCTGGTGATCGGTGTCGTGGGGCTCGGGGCGAACGCGCTTGTGGGCAGCCGCACCAACGACCCCGACGGACCCGTTTTTGCACTTTCGCTGCTCCTGATCCTGCAGGCGTTCGTCACAATCGCCTATGCGGGACGCACGAACCGGACATGACAGGGTCCCCCCGCCCATGAGCGTGCACCCGGCCCAGCCGGACGGCACGGGTTCGCGGATCAGCGGCAACCTGCGCGGCATCTTCTGGATGATGACCACCGGCGTGCTCTTCGTCGGCGTCACCGGGATCGTGCGCCACCTGGGCACCGACATGAGCCCCATCCAGGCCGCGTTCCTGCGCTACCTGTTCGGCCTGCTCCTGCTCGCGCCCGTTTTCCTGAAGGTCGGCAGCTTCGCCGTCGAGCGGAACATCCTGGGCCTGCACGCGGTTCGCGGCGTGATCCATGCGGCCGGGGTGGGGCTCTGGTTCTTCGCCATGGCACGCATCCCCATTGCCGAAGTCACGGCGCTCGGCTTCACCGCGCCGATCTTCACCACGCTCGGCGCTGCGCTTTTCCTGGGCGAGCGGTTGCACCTGCACCGGGTGGGCGCGGTGCTGATGGGGTTCGGCGGAGCGCTGATCATCCTCCAGCCCGGCTTCCAGGTGATCAATATCGGCTCGATTGCCCAGCTCGTCGCAGCCCCGCTCTTCGCCGCCTCATTCCTGATCGCGAAAAGGCTGACCCGGACCGAATCCAGCCCGGCCATCGTCGCCTACCTGTCGATCTTCGTGACCATCGCGCTACTACCCCCCGCCCTGCTGGTGTGGCGTACACCGACCCTCGCCGAACTCGGCTGGCTGTTCGCGACGGCTTCGCTGGCCACGGCCGGGCACTACACGCTGATGCAGGCCTTCCGCGCGGCCGACATCACCGTGACCCAGCCCATCCAGTTCCTGCAGCTCGTCTGGGCGACGGTGCTGGGCCTCGTGGTGTTCGGCGAGCAGCCGGAAGTCTGGACCTGGGTCGGCGGCGGGGTGATCGTGGCCAGCGCCACCTACATCGCGCACCGCGAGGGTCGCGCGAAGCGCCGGGCCGGAAACAGGCCGGCCCGGAACACGCCGGACTAGCGGAACACGACGGACGCGGCCGCGAGCACCAGCATCGCCAGCGCGCCGAGCCCGACCGTGGTCAGCACGGCCGCCAGCGCGAGGCGCCCCATGGCGGGCGGGCTTTCCTGCCCGTTCTGTTCGTCGTTGTGTTCTTCCACGGCGCGCACGCTAACAGCGCCACCACCCTTCGCTCAACCTCGATCCGCAAACGTCGCCGTGCGGAGCCCGCTGTGCTAGGAACGGTGGGCGAGCAAGCAAGAGAGTTGCGATGGAATTCGTCTTCGATGTGGGCTTCTTCGCCGCCGCGTTCGTGCCCACCTTCCTCGTCAGCCGGATCATCTTCCGTCTCACCAAGCGCTGGGAAGGGACGCTCAGCCGGCTGATCGCGGTGAACGCCGCTTCCGGCGTGATCTGCATCGTGGTGTTCGTCGCGGCCGGCGCCTGGTTTGCCGGCGGCTTCGCCTATCCCTGGCTGTTCGGCGTCGTGAACTATGCGCTCGCACAGGCCATCTGGCTGGCCGTCGATATCTATTCGGACTGGATCAACCAGCGCCTCGGACGTCATCGCGATCCGACCTGACCGGCGGACGAACGAACAGGCCCTTCAAGGCCGACGGGAACAGGGAGAACGGGAATGGGAACGGACGGAACCGGCGCGGCAAACGCGGACATCGACATCGGCGCATTCTGGGGCGCCGTCGGCGCCCGGGCGGTTGGCGCAACCGTCGTGACCGCGCGCGGCAGCGCGGGGCCCGCAGGCTTCCTCGGCCTGTCGGCAACGCACGTCTGCGCAG
>JAYPUG010000111.1:5517-7066 GCA_038133965.1 Rhodospirillaceae bacterium
TGCTCGTCTCGATCGACGCCCGCACCTCGGCTCTGGGCGCGATCCGCGATGCCAAGCACTTCGCCATCAACTACCTGCCCAGGGGGGCGGAACATGTCGTCGATCTGTTCGGCGGCAAGACCGACGCAAAGGGCCCGGACCGCTTCGAGGCCGGCAAGTGGGGCATCCTTGCGACCGGCGCGCCGGTCTTCAACGGCGCCGTCGGGGTGATGGACTGCAAGCTGGAGGAAACCTTCGAGCGGCACGGCACCATCATCGCGCTCGGCCGGGTCGTCGCCATCGGCGGCGACGCGGACGCGGAGCCGCTGGTCTATTTCCGGGGCGGCTACCTGGGCTGAGGGTCGGCAGATGAGGGCAGCGTTCGCAATTCGTGCCGCACCCCTCGCTTCACTAGGATTCCGGCGACGCGTTGCTGCTGGTAAAGAGCCTGGCCTAATCCGGCCGCCTATTGCGCGGCTTCGCCGGCGGCGTCCACGAAGAACCGGTTCTCGGGCCGTGGCAGGCCCAGCGTCTCGCGCAGGGTCGTGCCCGGATACTCGCGGCGGAAAAGCCCGCGGCGCTGGAGTTCCGGCACCACGCGATCGACGAACAGGTCGAGCCCCTCGGGCAGGAACGGGAACATGATGGTAAAGCCGTCGCTGGCCTTCGTCTCGATCCACTCTTCCATCCGGTCGGCGATGGTCTCGGCCGTGCCCACAAGCGCGAGCCCCGAATAGCCGCCCAGCCGCTGGGCGAGCTGGCGCACCGTGAGCCCCTCGTCGCGGGCGAGCCGCATCGTGCGATCGCGACCGCTCTTGGACGCGTTGGTTTCGGGAATCTCTTCGGGAAGCGGGGCATCGAGTTCGAACTGCCCGGCGTCGGTGCCGAGCGCGATCGAGAGCGAGGCGATGCCGCTGTCGAGATGGACCTTCGAGTCGAGCAGCGCGCGCTTCTCGCGCGCTTCCTCGTCGGTGTCGCCCACCACGACGAGGCACGCCGGCAGGATCTTCAGATGGTCGGGGTTCCGCCCCAGCTTCACCATCCGCCCCTTCACGTCGGCGTAGAATTCCCGGCCCTCATCGATCGTGCGCTGGGCCGCAAAGATTGCCTCCGCCGTTTCCGCGGCGAGCTGGCGCCCGGCCTCGGACCCGCCCGCCTGCACGATCAGCGGCCAGCCCTGAACCGGACGCGCGACATGCAGGGGGCCGCGCACCTGGAAGAACTCGCCCTTGTGGTCGAGCGTGTGCAGCTTGTCGGGATCGAAGAAGACGCCGGAGTCCACGTCGCGCACGAACGCGTCGTCGGCCCAGCTGTCCCAAAGCCCGGTGACCACGTCATAGAATTCGCGGGCGCGGCGGTACCGGTCGGCGTGATCGAGATGTTCCTCGAGCCCGAAATTCTTCGCCGCATCCGGATTCGATGTGGTGACGATGTTCCAGCCCGCGCGGCCGCCGGAAATGTGGTCGAGCGAGGCGAACCGGCGGGCCACGTGGAACGGCTCGTCGAACGAGGTGGAGCCGGTCGCGATCAGGCCGAGCTTCTCGGTCGCCATGGACAGCGCGGACAACAG
>JAYPUG010000112.1:0-6966 GCA_038133965.1 Rhodospirillaceae bacterium
CGGATTCTGGGCTCGCTGCGGCCCGGCGGCCGATTTGCCGGCCAGCTCTACGGCGAGCGCGACAGCTGGGCGGACCGGCCGGGCATGACCTTTCACACGCACGCTGAGGCCGAGGCGCGGCTGGCCGGGCTGACGGTCGAGATGTTCGACGAGGAAGAGGACGATTCGACAACCGTGCGCGGCGAGGCCAAGCACTGGCACATCTTCCACATCGTCGCGCGGATGCCGGACTAGCGCTCCCAGTCGAAGGCAAGCGGTTCCTTGGCGAGGAAGCGCGCCACCGCATCGCGGTGATACCCGGTCGCGTTGGCCGCGGCCTGGGCATCCGCTTCGGCAGCGAACGCATCTGCGCGCGGCGTCTCGAATGCGACGTTCATGATCCGCTTCGCAAGGCCAATGGCCTCGGGCGACGCATCGACAAACTTGCCCGCGAAGGCATGTGCGTGCGCCTGCAGCGCGTCGTCCTCGGCGACCTCGAGGATCAGGCCGTAGTCGCGGGCGGTCTCGGCGTCCAGCGTGCGCGCCGTGAACACGAGGTCCTTGGCGCGCTGCAGGCCGACGATGCGCGGCAGCAGGTACATCGCCCCCCAGTCGGGAACCAGCCCGATCCGGCCGAAGGACATCACGAATCTGGCGCTGCGTGCTGCGATTGCGAAGTCGCACGCGATTGCCAGCGTGAATCCGGCACCCGCCGCGGCGCCGTTGACGGCAGCGACGGTGGGGATCGGCAGGTCGAGCCAGGCGCCGACGATTTCGTGCGCGCGCTGCATGCGCGCGCGCATGGCGTCCTGGCCCTTCGACGACATTTCCTTGAGCACGTTGATGTCCCCGCCGGCGCAAAATGCACGGCCCGCGCCCGTCAGCAGGACGGCCTTGATGGTGTCGCCGGCCTTTTCCGATATCCGCGCCGTTGCGTCGGCGAACTCCTCGCGCAGCGCATCGCCCAGGGCGTTTCGCGTGTCGGGGCGGTTGAGCGTGATCGTGGCGATGCCGTCTGAAACGTCGAAGGCGATCTCGGAATAGGCCATTGTGTTCCCCTTGCTGATTGTCCTTTGGCCGTGCGGAACCGATATTACGACATCGCATGTCCGGAGGAGAATCATGAGCGACGCAGAACTGCTCGAGCCGACGATTGATCCCAACACCCGCAACCTGACGTTCCGCAACGTCGTGGCGCGGAACGACGGTGGCAGCCGCACCCAGGTGGGCGTGCGCGATACGCCGGGTCTCGTGACCGATGAGCCCGAAAGCCGCGGCGGCACGAACCAGGGCGCAACCCCGGTCGAGACGGTGATGGGGGGGCTCTGCGGCTGCGATGCGGTCATCACGTACAACGTCGCCAAGCTGCTCGACTTCGAGTACGGCGACATCGAGTATGTCTGCGATGCCGAGATCGACCCGCGCGGCGTGCACGGCGTCGAGGGGTACAGGCCCTATTTCGAGAAGGTCACGCTGAAGAAGACCATCCGCACCAACGAGCCCGCGGACCGGATCGAGAAGCTCAAGCGCAACGACGAGCAGCGCTGCCCGGTCTCGAACCTGATCCGCGACGCCGGGGTGGACCTTCATATCGAGTGGGTCGTCGTCCCGCTCTAGGTCAACTCGACCCTCAGCGTTTGAGGCGCGCCATCTCGCCGAGGATCGCGCACACAGCCGCCGTGTCCTCGCCTTCGCGGCCTTGGGCCATGCCGGCGACGTAGATGTCGGAGCAGGTGGTGAACAGGGGGGTCGGGCAGTCCAGCGACTTCGCGAAGGCGCCGATGACCGACATGTCCTTCTGCCAGACCGAGATCTTCATCGTCGCGTCGGAATAGTCGTCGGCGACCATCATCGGCCCGCGCACCTCGAACATGCGCGACGTGCCGGCGCTGTCGCAGATCACGTCGTAGATCATCTGCGGGTCGAGCCCGCCCTTCATGCCCAGCACGAAGGCTTCGGCGGCGGCGATGTTGTGGATCGCGACCAGGTGGTTGGCGACGTACTTCATCCGGCTGCCGTTGCCGAACTCACCGACGTAGTAGTGGGCGCGCGCGAACCCGGCGATCACCTCGGCGCAGGCGTTTGCCGCCGATTCGTCGCCGCTCAGATAAACTGCCAGGTCGCGGTTGCGCGCCTGCGCGCCTGTGCCCGACAGGGGCGCGTCGAGCATGGTGACACCGGCCTCTGCCAGCGCGTCGTGGTTGCGCTGCTTGTCCTCGATCGGGAAGGTCGAGCACTCCATGACGATCAGGTCGGTGTTGCCGGCGGCCGCGATACCGTCCGCACCGGTGCACACCGCGTCGAGCGCGGCGGTCGAGGGCAGCGATGTGATGAGGATATCGACTGCCTTCGCGACCTCGGCCGGCGAACCGGCGACCGTACCGCCCTTGCCGGCGAGTTCGTCGCAGCGGCCCTTGTCCAGGTCGAAGCCGGTGACGTCGTAGCCCGCGTCGATGAAGTTGCCCGAGATCGCCGAGCCCATGATCCCCAGCCCGACCAGTCCGATTTTCTTGCTCATGATGGATGTGCTCCCCGTTCGTCGGCCGCGCATGGCGGCCTGCCTCTGTTTCGCGCGGGGTTATATCACCTCTGCCGCCGAACGCGACGGGCGTGCGCATCCGTGCTATGGCGCTCGAACAAGACGTCACGGTTGGCTTGCATGAACTATCTGGGTTTCCTCGCGGCGAATGCCCGTTTCATCACGTTCGGCTTCGTCCTCACGATGCTGTCGAGCTATGGCCAGACCTTCTATGTCGCGCTCTATGGAACGGAGATTCGCGCAGAGTTCGAACTGAGCAACGGCGGGTTCGGCGCGGTCTATTCCTTCGTCAGCATCGTTGCGGCGATCCTCCTCGTATGGGTCGGCCGGCTGATCGACCGGGTGGACCTCCGGCTCTACACCGCGGTCACCCTGATCGCGCTGACGGGGGCGATGGTGGCCCTTTCGTTCACATCGTCGCTCTGGTTCCTTGCGCTCGGCCTGTTCTTCGTCCGCTTCTGCGGGCAGGGCCTCTGCATCCACATCATGGGGACCGCCATGGCGCGCTACTTCGCGCAGGACCGCGGAAAGGCGTTGAGCCTGTCGGGTCTGGGGCTGGCGAGCGGCGAGGCGGTGTTGCCGGTCACCACCGTGGCGCTGATCGCTGTCCTCGGCTGGCGCGATGTGTGGCTCGCGACCGGCGCGGTCACGGCGCTTGCGGTGGTGATCCTGTGGCCGTTCATGCTTGGCGACTTCAAGGTTCGGCACGCTGCCTACCTCGAACGCCAGGCGCGGACACACGACACGAAGGACGCACCGCGCGACTGGACGCGCATGGAGGTGCTGCGCGATCCGCGCTTCTTCGGTGCGATGGCGCTGCTGCTCGCCTACCCCTACATCTCCACCGGCGTCCTGTTCCACCAGGCCTTCATTGCCGAAAGCAAGGGCTGGACGATCGGAATGATGGCGGCGGGGCTGATCTCGCTCGCCGTCGTGAAGGTTGCGACGTCGCTGGTGATCGGTCCGTTGATTGACCGGCGCGGTGCCGTTCGCCTGATCCCCGCTACGGCCGTTCCCTTCGCCGTGTCGTTCGCGGTGTTGAGCGTCTCCGACCATCCCGTTCTTCCCTATATCTTCCTCGGCGCGCTCGGCATGGGAATCGGCATGCTGCAGCCGGTTCTGTCCGCGATGTTTGCCGAGCTGTACGGCGTGGCGAACCTCGGCGGGATTCGCGCCATGGCGGTGTCAGCACTGGTGCTTGCTGCAGCGGCGGCACCGGCAACCTTCGGCTGGCTGTTCGACGCCGAAGTCCCAGTCGAGACCGTAACCGCAGCGTGCACCGCATACGTGCTGGCCGCGGCCGTGGGCGCGTTCGCGGTTCTGCGCCGCGATGCCCGGCATCGGGGTGCGTTCGGCGATACGGCCAGGCCGGGTTAACCAAATCTCAAGGGCGGCCGGATAGCCTCGGATCGTTGCCGGAAACCCCCTTCCGGCACGCCGGGAAAGTCGCCATGTCGCTGAATACGATGCTCGCCGTACTGATCGGTTTCGGGCTCTTCTTTGCCGCGATTGCGCTGAGCACGGACAACTATCTGGTGTTCGTCAGCGGGGCGGGAATCATTCTCGTTCTGAGCGGAACCCTTGCATCGACCTTCATCAGCTACGAGTACAGGTACGTGCTGGGTGGACTGCGCGGTATCGTCAGCGCGTTCAGGATCGATCGGCGCGGCCGGTCGCGCCTCAACACGGAAGTGGGTCGTGTCATCCGGTGGGCCTACCTCGTCCAGAAAGAGGGGATTGTCAGCCTCGATGCGGAGGCGAAGAAGACTCCGGGCTGGGATGGCGGCTTCCTGCGGTTCGGTGTCGAGTTGATCACCACCGGATACGAAGGCGAGAAGATCCAGACGATTCTCGGGAACGTCATCGAGTCCACCTACGAGCTGAACATGGTCGGTGCGCAGGTCCTGCGCAGCATGGCGGCGGCAGCCCCCGCGTTCGGCATGGTGGGCACGCTGATAGGCCTGATCATCATGCTGGACAATATGGGCGAAGACCCCAGCCAGATTGGTGCGGGCCTCGCGGTTGCGCTGGTCACGACCCTCTACGGCATTATGCTCGCACGCCTCATCTTTGCGCCCGCCGCTGCCAAGCTGCAGCAGCGCGAGGAAATCTTCCGGTTTCGCAACTACATGATCGTCGAAGGACTCGCGATGCTCGCGGATGAAGCCAGTCCGCGCCATATCCAGGATCACATGAACAGCTACCTGGATCCGACGATCCGCTACGACATCGATCGTCAGCTCAAGGGCGGAAAGACTTCCGCGAAACCCGCGGCTGCTGCGACCTAGCGTTTCATGGCCGGTTCCAGAAAATCCTTCTATCGGCCTCTGCGCGCGAACGCCGGCGACGGCCAGGACGAATGGCTCGTCACCTTCTCGGATGCGATGACCCTGCTGCTCGCGTTCTTCGTCATGATGCTCACCTTCTCGAAGGTCGATATGCATGCCTTCGAGGAAGTGAAGGCCGGCATCGCGCGCGACCTGGCCCACCGTTCGGTGGCGCGTCCTGCCGCCCAGCTTCGCGCGGAACTCGATGACCAGGTCGACTCGCTCGGAGTTGCGGATGCAGTGCGGGTGAACATCTTCGAACGCGGCATCGTGCTGGAACTTGCGGCGAACGCATTCTTCGTGCCCGACACGGCGCTTATGCGACCCGAGGCTCGTCCCATCCTCGAGGGTGTCGCACAGACGTTGACCGCGCCGGTTTACAGCAAGTTCCGCATAGCGGTGGAGGGGCACACCGACGACCGTGCGACCGTGAACCCGGCCTATGCGACCAACTGGGAACTTTCGGGGGCCCGGGCCACCGCCATCGTACGGGTGTTCGGGGATATCGGCATTCCCCTGCGACGGATGCGTGGCGTTGCCTTTGCCGATACCCAGCCCAAGGTGGCCAACCGCGATGGGGCCGGCAATCCCATCCCGGAGAACCAGGCGAAAACCCGCCGCCTCCTCATCCGCATTCACCGCTAACCGGCTCGGTCCGGGCTCGGGTCTTCACCGCGATTGACATTTGATTGCCGCGCCGTAGCGTTGGCCTTGCTTCGGCCAACCTGCAATCGGACCTGACAATGGAAGCCCTCACCGAGTTCTGGGCCTCGCTTCTGGCGTTCTGGACGCTTGTGAACAACGTCCTCGACGACACGGCCTTCGGCACGAGCTTCGGGCGGATTCTCGTCGCGATGATCGTCTTCGTGGCACTTCTGGTGGTGCGCGGACTGTTCGCGCGTTTCGTGATCGCCTGGCTCAAGCGGGCGGCAAAACGCACCCGCAACACGATAGACGACATGATGATCGAGGCGCTCGAAAAGCCGATGCGCTTTGCTCCCGTCGTTTTGGGGTTCTTTCTCGCGACCCAGGTACTGCAACTGACCGGCACCTTCGATGCGATCGCGCTGAAACTCACCCGCTCGCTGATCGTCTTCGTCCTGTTCTGGGGCGTGGTATCGGCAGTCGGGCCGGTGTCGGCGGCATTGCCGAGCCTGCGCGACATCCTGTCCAAGACGATGATGGAATGGATCGTCAAGGCGGCCCGGCTGATCCTCGGGCTGATCGGCGCGGCGGCGATTCTCGAGATTTGGGGTGTCGCGATCGGGCCGCTGATTGCCGGTCTTGGCCTGTTCGGGCTTGCCGGTGCGCTCGCAGCGCAGGATCTGTTCAAGAACCTCCTGTCAGGGGTCCTGATCCTCGGCGAGAAACGCTTCCATCCGGGCGACTGGATCCGGGTGGACGGCGTGGTCGAGGGAACGGTCGAGTCGATCGGTTTCCGTTCGACCATGGTTCGCCAGTTCGACAAGGCCGTCGTCCAGGTGCCGAACGCCAAGCTTGCCGACACGGCCGTGATCAACTTCTCCGAAATGACACACCGGCGGATCTACTGGAAGATCGGCGTGCTGTACGACACGACGGCCGTCCAGCTTCGCGAAATCCGTGACGGGATCGAGGCCTACATCATCGAGAATGAGGCATTCGCGCCGCCCGACGAGGTCGCGACCTTCGTGCGCATCGACAGCTTCAACGACAGCAGCATCGACATCATGGTGTACTGCTTTACGCGGACGACCGTCTGGGGCGAGTGGCTTGAGGTGAAGGAGGCGCTTGCCTACCGGATCAAGGAGATCGTCGAGGGGGCAGGTACCGGCTTCGCATTCCCGAGCCGTTCGGTCTATCTCGAAGCCTTGCCGGGCGATGCGCCCGAGGCATTTACGCCGCCCGCGGAACCGGGCGACGGCACCGCCGTCTCCGCCACACGCGTGCATTACACCGGCAGCGTCGCCGAATCCGCCGACGACGGTTAGACGATGGCGTCCTCGTCCGGGGCTTCGACGATCCGCAGGGCGATCCTGTAGCTGAAACCGGCGCGCGCGAAGGATGCGAGTTCGCGTTCACGCATGTCCTCGACGGTGCCCCGCTTGCGCCATGGCCCCAGCCGGCGCCGCTGTGCATAGC
>JAYPUG010000113.1:0-939 GCA_038133965.1 Rhodospirillaceae bacterium
CGAATACTTGTAGGCCATGGCCGCGATCGTCGGCATCTTGGCGATCAGCCGGTGGCAGGCGATCAGCCGCTGCATCGGATCGTTGATGTCGGTGGAGTCGTGATAGAAGGCCGACATGGCGCCGACGACACCGATGAGGACGGCCATCGGGTGGGCGTCGCGCCGGAATCCGCGGAACAAATATTGCAGTTGTTCGTGGATCATCGTGTGCTTTGTGATCGTGTCCACGAACTCGTCGTGCTGTGCCTTGTCCGGCAATTCGCCATGCAGCAGCAGGTAGCAGACCTCGAGGAAGCTGCTCTTGTCGGCCAGGTCCTCGATCGTGTAGCCGCTGTGTCGCAGGATGCCGACCTCACCGTCGATGTAGGTAAGCGAGGAATCACAGCTCGCGGTCGAGGTGTAGGAGGGGTCGTAGGTGAACATGCCCGTCTCGGCATAAAGGCGCCGCACATCGACGACGTTCGGGCCTTCCGTGCCTTCGAGGATGGGCAACTCGATGGTCTTGTCGCCGATTGTCAGCGTTGCGGTACCCGCGTTTTTCGCTTCACTCATGATCTTCTCCCCGAAGAACCGCCTCGCGCTGCCGTTTCGACATGTCTGCGGGCGTGCCAGAACTTATGTTGCGCCGCACTCTAATTCCCCGGACCGCTTTCGGCAATCGTGCAGGTCGGCCCGTGTGGGCCGGAAATCAGGCGATTGCGTGTTCGAGCCGTGAGAGGGTCTCATCGCGCCCGAGGACGGCCATGACCTCGAAGATGCCGGGTGACACGTTACTGCCGGCGAGCGCTGCGCGCAGCGGCTGCGCCACCTGACCCAGCTTCCAGCCCCGGCTTTCCGCGTACTCACGCACGATCCGGTCAAGTTCGGCCTCGTCCCATGATGTAACCTCCGGAAGCATCGCGGCACGTGCGGCGAGCCTCTTCCGGTTGTCGGCAGCGT
>JAYPUG010000113.1:949-6845 GCA_038133965.1 Rhodospirillaceae bacterium
TTGGGTTCGATGGCGCCATCTCGGAGATATAATTCCGATAAATCAATAAGTTCCGGAATTGTTTTTGCGCGTTGTGCGAGGCTCGGGATGCCCGCCACGAGCCGGCGCTCGGCGTCGTGCGAAACTGTTTTTCCCGCCTCGGCCAGGGCCAGAACCGTACGGGCAAGGTCGGCCGGATCGGCCTCTTTCAGGTAATGGGCATTGAGATTGAGCACGCGGTCCATGTCGAAGCGGGCCGGTGATCGCCCGACGGCATCGAGATCGAACCATTCGATCGCCTGCGCCGTGGGAATGATCTCATCGTCTCCGTGCGACCAGCCCAGGCGCCCAATGCACCGTGGCGTTTGGACAATTTCGCGCCGTCGGCCCCGTGAATCAGAGGAATGTGTGCAAACTTCGGCGGTTCCCAGCCGCATGCCATATAGAGGTGGTGCTGGCGGAACGCGTTGTTCAGGTGATCGTCACCCCGGATCGCATGGGTCACGCCCATGTCGTGGTCGTCCACCACGACGGCCAGCATGTAGGTTGGCGTACCGTCCGAGCGCAGGATCACGAAATCGTCCAGCGTATCGTTGGTGCGCGTCACGTCGCCCTGGACCATGTCGGCGATGGTCGTCTCACCGTCGAGCGGCATCTTGATGCGCACGACCGGCGCGATGTCCGCCGGTGCTTCCGAGGAGTCGCGATCGCGCCAGCGCCCGTCGTAAATACGCGTGGAGCCACCGGAATTCCGCGCGTTTTCACGCATCTCGGCGAGTTCTTCGGGCGTGCAGTAGCATTTGTAGGCCCTGCCGTCGGCCAGCAGCTGTTCGGCCACGGCGCGGTGCCGGTCCGCGTTCTTCGACTGGAAGACGGGCTCACGATCCCAGTCGAGGCCCAGCCATTCGAGCCCGTGGAAGATCGCGGCGATCGCCTCCTCGGTCGATCGCTTTCGATCGGTGTCCTCGATGCGCAGCGTAAACTCCCCGCCGTGATGGCGGGCGTAGAGCCAGTTGAAAAGTGCCGTCCGTGCCCCGCCGATATGCAGGAAACCGGTCGGTGAGGGGGCAAAACGGGTTACGACGGTCATTTCTGTTTCCTTGGCTCCGTGCGGGCCTCGTATGGCGTTGCGCAGACGGCGCGTCAAGCGCCCGGGCGGGGGCTAGGCGCGTCGCAACGTTTCTATCCGGCGTCTGAGGGCGTTGAGCTCACCGTCGTCGCTCTCGTCGTATGGCGCCGTCACGACAGTGATGCGCTCGCGTTCGGCCTCGATCTTCTCGACGCGAAGGCGCTGGACCTGGCTGTCATCGCGCCATACGACGCCCGTCAGCGCGTCCAGGACGGCCTTGGCCACGTTGTCGGCGTCTATGCGCTTGCGGCGCTCGTGCGCAGACCATGGCGCCTCGATCCAGATTGCGGCCTCGAACGGCCCGTAGGCCGCTCCCAGTGCGCGGTATTCCTTGCGGACGAGGTCCCGGATCGCGGATTTCGCGGGACCCCGGCGTGTCGCGATGCCGTTGATCTCGAACACGAGGCGGTCGCCGAGCCGCGCAACGCGTGCCTTTCCGCGCCCGATCCACGTGTGTTCATCCATCGCCATACAACTTTTTCCTGTACTCCGCTTGACGGGCCGGCCCCGGCGGCGGACGCTCGATCACGGACATCATGGTTTCGTACACGACCCCATCGGCGGCGGCCAAGCCGAGGTTTCCGGTTGTGGCCCCCATCTGGCGCGCGCTCGGCGACGAGCGCGAGCGATGGGCGCTGTGGTTGCCCGTCTTTCTGGGGGCGGGAGTGAAGGCGATCCTCTCCGTCGCGGCAGCCGTGTCGGGTTGGACCTGGGCGGCGGTGCCGGTGCCGGCGATGACCCCGTGGGGTCTCCTAGCGATCGTCTTTGGCGGGCTGTGGCTGTCACTCTGGCGCAGGCGGTGGCGGTTTGCCGGTCTCGTCGTCATTGCAGCCGGGCTTGCAACGGTCGGCAGCGCGCCCGTGCCTGATATCCTGGTGTCCGAACGAAACCGGATCGTGGCGCTGCGCGACGGCGAGGGGATCTGGCGGGTGTCCGATACCCGTGCGGAGCCCTTCGTGCGCGAGATGTGGGCCCGTCGCCTCGCCATCGAAGGCTTTCTTCCGTTTCCCATGCCCGGTGAGGCCGTCGCCGGTCTGCGCTGCGACATTGCGGGTTGTGTCTCAAAGACCGGCGGACATACGGTCGCAATCGTTTCGGATGCGCTGGCGTTGTCGGAAGATTGCCGTACGGCGGACATCGTGATCGCGACCGTGCCGGCCCCGCGCTGGTGTTCGGGCCCGGTACGGGTGCTCGATTTCTTCGATATGTGGCGCTCGGGTGCGCACGCGGTGTGGCTCACCGACGGCGGCATTCCAGCCATATGGCGCGCCCGTGGCCGCGATCCTGCGCGTCCCTGGCAGCGGGGCGAGACCCGTTAGCCGGTCGACCGATTGTTAACGTTTTGGGTCTCTGATAGCGCGATGGTTAACCGCTAGCGCTGTCGTCGCTCTCCAGGACGTTTTCGGCATGGACCCTCGGCTCGAATCCTTCGTAGCGGCCTGCGATTCCCGCTTCGGCGACGGCAGGGCGGCGGGTGCATGCATCAGCGAAGCAGCGCCGAAGATGCTCGACCTCGCCAAGGCCGGCCCGGGTCTCCTGTCTGCGGACGAGCGACGCGACAATCCCGAACACTACGCTCGCAATGCCCTGCATCTCGGCTCCGACGCGGGGGTATCCCTTTTTGCTCTGGTCTGGCGGCCTGGCCAGTGGACCCCGGTTCACGACCACGGAACCTGGGGCGTCGTTGGTGTGCTCGAAGGTGTCCTTGAAGAACGCGGTTTCATGCCGCGCGGTGTTCTTTCCGACGACGAAGGAGAAGCCAAACTCGATCCGGGCGGGACGGTAATGCTGGCCGCGGGGTCGGTGACGACGTTTGTCCCCAACCCCGACCACATTCACATGACCGGCGTGCCCATGGACGGGGAGCCGGTGGTGAGTCTTCACCTCTATGGCCGGGCGATGAACAGCTACCATTTCTACGATCTCGAGATGGGCACGCGGCATCTGATCGACGTGCCGCATTTCCGGAGCTGATCCCGATGTGCCGCTGGATCGCATACACCGGCCCCGAACTGCTGCTCGAGGACCTGCTGTTCAAGCCGGAAAACTCTTTGATCCGCCAAAGCCTTTCCGCGAGCCTCAGTCTGGCGCCCACGAATGGCGACGGGTCCGGGCTGGGCTGGTACGGAAGCGAGGATCTGCCTGGCATCTTTCGGGACACGCTTCCCGCCTGGAACGATGCCAACCTCCTGAGCCTGTCTCAGCAGATTCGCTCGGGCATGTTCTTCGCACACGTCCGCGCTTCGACGGGGACGACCACGAGCCGCGAGAATTGCCATCCGTTCCGCATGGGCCGGACGATGTTCATGCACAATGGCCGAATTGGCGGTTATGCGGCGCTTCGTCGTGATCTTGAACGCATGATCCCCGACGATCTGTACTGTGGACGGACCGGCACCACCGATAGCGAGGCGTTCTTTCTCCTCGCGGTCGGGAACGGATTGGCCGACGACGTACCCCAGGCCATGGCGAAGACGATCTCCCAGATCGAAAACCTGATGCGCGACCGAGAGATCGATGAGCCTTTCCGGATGACGGCGGCTGTTTCGGACGGTGCGCGCATTTATGCGCTTCGTTATTCGAGCGATGGGCAGTCGCCCAGCCTCTACTACGGTGAGGGGGGCGCGATCGATGTCGTCGATCGCCGCGCCCGTTTCCGTTCCGGGAAGGACGCGGTCCTGGTTCTTTCGGAACCGCTCGACGAGAACGGCTATGACTGGCGAGAGGTGACCGAGGCGCACATTGTCTCGATATCGCGTGGTGGCGTCGAGGTGCAGCCGTTCGAACTTTGAGCGGTCTCCGGCCGGAGAGGGCGTTAGTACTGGCGCAACAGTCCGACGAGTTCGCCCTGTACGGTCACCTGGTCCGGCCCGAAAATCCGGGTCTCGTAGGCCGGGTTCGCGGCCTCCAGCGCGACCGAGTTGTTGCGCCGGCGCAGCCGCTTCAGCGTGACTTCCTGGCCCTCGACCAGCGCCACGACGATGGCGCCGTTGTCGGCCGTGTCCCCGCGCCGGATGATGACCGTGTCGCCGTCGAGAATGCCGGCATCGACCATCGAATCGCCCTCGACCTCGAGGCAGAAGTGCTCGCCGCGTCCCACCATGCCTGCGGGAATGCCCACATGGCGCGTCGGGTCGTTCAGGGCCTCGATCGGGGTGCCCGCCGCAATCTTGCCGAGGAGAGGGACCTCGATTTCACTGCCGGACGCCGGCACCGGCGCCGTGATCTCCGACGGTGCCTTGACCTGCGGGGCCTCGGGATTGCGTCCGCCCTGAATCACCTGCGGGGCGAAACGTTCCGTGGTGCCGCTGTTTCCGCCCGCACCGACACCCGTTTCGTCGGGGAGGCGCAGAACCTCGAGCGCGCGTGCCCGATGGGCGAGCCGGCGGATGAATCCGCGCTCCTCCAGACCCGTGATCAGCCGGTGGATGCCCGACTTGGATTTCAGGCCCAGCGCGTCCTTCATCTCGTCGAACGACGGCGAGACGCCGGTCGCATTTAACCGTTCGTTGATGAAGGTCAGGAGCTGGTGCTGTTTTCGCGTCAACATGTGGCGTGGGCCCCCATAACCCGTTCCGCTTCGTTAACTTCGTTCCACGTGCGGTTGTACCGCAATATATAGAACAAAGCGCAAACATCGGCACATGTTCTAGGGATGTTCTTTTGCGTCGTCAAGCAAGACAACGCAGGACGCAGTTATTCGGGGTCAGACCCGCGCCGTGCCGCCGCCGAGCCGGACGAACTCGACCGCGTCGCCCACCTTGGCCGCCGGTGCGTGGGGCTCACGGATGACCAGACAGTCCGAGGTGGCCAGGCGCGAGAACATCGAACTGTCCTGGACGGGGAAGGGGGTGGCGACGAGCCGGCCCTGTTCGTCGCGGGACAGGGTCGATCGCAGGTAATCCTCGCGCCGGTCGTTGTCCTCGAGATCGACACCGAGGATCGCGGTCTCGCGCCGCGGTTCGGTCTCGCCGGTGCCCAGCATCCGCGCCAGTGCGGGTGCGAGGAACAGCACCCCGCAGACCATCGAGGACACGGGGTTTCCCGGAAAGCCCAGCATGGGTGTCTCGCCGAGCCGGCCGAACATGAGCGGCTTCCCGGGCCGCATCGCGATCTGCCAGAAGTCCAGCTCGAGCCCGATATCACCCAGCGCGTCCTGCACCAGGTCGTGCTCGCCGACCGACGCGCCGCCCGTTGTCACCAGCATGTCGGCGCCGCGCGCGTTTTCGGCCAGCGCGCGGATGGAAGCGCGATCGTCCGCGGCGATCCCCAGCGTGACCGGCTCGCCGCCCGCGGCCCGGATCAGGCCCTCGAGCGCGAAGGTATTTGAGCTGACGATGCCCGTCGGGCCCAGTTTCTCGCCCGGCAGGTGGATCTCGTCACCGGTCGCCAGCAGGGCCACGCGCGGCCGGCGGCGCACCTGCAACCAGGGATGGTTCATCGCCGCGGCCAGCCCGATGTCGCGTGCCGAAAGAACGGTCCCCGCGGTGAGCAGCACGTCGCCCTGGGCGAAGTCGAGCCCCGCCTTGCGCACGTAACGCCCCGCCGCGACGCCTTCGTTCACGGTGACAATGTCGCCGTCGCGCGCGGTGTCTTCCTGGATGACGATGGCGTCGGCGCCGTCGGGCAGGGGCGCGCCGGTGAAGATGCGCACGGCCTGTCCCGCCCCGATCGTTCCCTCGTGGAGCGCGCCGGCCGGAACCTCGCCCACCACGGTCAGGTCCACCGGCACCTTTGTCACGTCGGCGGCGCGGACGGCGTAGCCGTCCATGGCCGAGACGGCGAGCG
>JAYPUG010000114.1:0-3233 GCA_038133965.1 Rhodospirillaceae bacterium
ATCCAGGAAAGCCTGAAGAAGCCGCTGGCCGAGGAACTGCTGTTCGGCAAGCTGACCAAGGGCGGCATGGTCCGCGTGGGGGTCGAGGACGACAAGCTCGCCTTCGCCTACGAGGAAGACAAGCCGTCATCAGGCAAGGGTGACGGCGGCGGCACGTCGCGCAAGGGCCGGAAGCCGTCGAAGGACGATTCCGACGGCCCCGCCGGCGACAAGGAACCCGCGCTCGTCGAGAAGTAGGCCGGCACTCAGCGAGAAATGAACTCGACGAGTTTCTCCGTCTGGGTCTTTTCGAAGCAGTTGTCGAACACCCGATGGTGGGCGTAGCTGATACCGCAATTCACGCCGTCGATACTGTCTCCAGACAGGCTGACCATCTCGATGCCGGGATTTGACTGCCATGCTTCGAGGTCTATCGGGCGATTGTAAACGTCGCCATCGTACAGAAACACGAGAGCGTTCATTGAACGCGCTTCGGAGAGTTGTTTTTTGAACAGTCCGTGCGCTCGGTACTCACTGGGATCTCTGCTTGCTCTCTTGCCCGCGAATGCAGGCCCGAAAGCGATAACCTTGGTTATCGCACCAGGTTTATCCATTTGCGCGAGCAGTGATGCGTATCCGCCGGCCGAATGTCCTGTAAAATCCACCTGATCGGGAGCGAACCCGGCTGATTGATATACAGCTGCGAGGGCAAGCAAATCTCGTGATCTGTTCCGTACCTTCCAGCGCGACGAGTTCGAACTCGTCAAAGGTTCGCCAGTACGGCTGGGCGTGCAAAACGCATGAACGACTAAAGTCTTTTCGCCCACAGCGATGCCTTCAAGATTAGCGATCGATTTTGGGAGACCCCATGGCCTGTCGTTGGTCTCCATATCGCATCCGTCTGGAACTCGAGAGGTTGTCGAGCCATGTGTGTACACCACGACGATGTGCTGATCAGGGTCGGCGCCGGCGACGGGCTGGATTGCCGTAAATTGCGGATCGATTGTCTTGCATGCGGACAGCAGAATTGCCGCCGCCAGAAGAGAATACTTCGTCATTGCCATACTCTTTGATGTACCAGTTGATCCAACCCTACCCCGAAACCGTCGGAGTGCCAGTAACTGCAGGAAGCAGTTCGCGTAATCAGCTGCTAGTCCCCCTGCCGATACGGCAGGTGCTCGGCGTAGCTCTCCATCTCCCATTCCACTTCGCGTTCTTCCTCGCGGCAGAAGCGCTCGACCGCATCGCGGAAGCTGTCGTTGGGGACGTAGTGGCCCGAAAAGGTCTGGACCGGTTCGTAGCCGCGCTGAATCTTGTGCGGGCCCTGCGTCCCGGCCTCGACGGTGGCAAGCCCGTTATCGATGGCGAACTCGATGGCCTGGTAGTAGCAGGCCTCGAAATGCAGGAAGCGGAAGTCGCCCAGGCAGCCCCAGTTGCGCCCGTAGAGCGCGTCCGTGCCGCGCAGGTTGAGCGCACCGGCGACGGGCAGCCCCTCCATATCGGCCATCACCAGCACGATCCGTTCGCCCAGCCGGTCCTGCGCCGCCTCGAAGAACTCGCGCGTGAGATACGGATACCCCCACTTGCGGTCATAGGTATCGACGTAGAACTGGTAGAACGCGTCCCAGTGTTCCGGCCGGATGTCATCGCCTGACAGCGGGCGCACCGTGATGCCCTGTTCGGCCACCTGGCGGCGTTCCTTGCGGATCATCTTGCGCTTGCGGCTGGTCAGCGCGGCGAGGAAATCGTCGAACGTCCCGTAGCCGCGGTTGTGCCAGTGGAACTGGCGGCCGACGCGCTGGATCCAGCCCGCGACCCCCATCACCTCGTAGTCGCGCTCGGTGCAGAAGGTCACGTGCACCGACGACAGGTCCAGCTTTTCGCACACCGTTTCCAGCGCGCGCAGCAGGGTGAGCTTCGCATCGTCCGCGCCCGGCCCGTCGCCCGTGAGCAGGCGTGGCCCGCCGATGGGCGAGAAGGGAGCAGAGACCTGCATCTTGGGGTAATAGCGCCCGCCCGCGCGCTCCCAGGCATGCGCCCAGCCATGGTCGAACACGTACTCGCCCTGGGAATGGCTCTTCAGGTAGAGGGGGGCGGCCGCGATGATGTTGCCGCCCGCTTCCTCCACCACGATATGGTGCGGCAGCCAGCCCGCCTCGTTGGACGCGCAGCCGGTCTCTTCCAACGCACGCAGGAAGGCGTGGCTCACGAAGGGGTTGTCGGTGCCGGCAAGCGCATCCCACGTGGCGGCGGGGATATTCGCGATATCCTCGACAACGCGTGCGGAAAGTGCGGGTTCACCGTCGGGCATGGGCCCAGTCTAGTTGCCCGCCGTGGCCGCTCCAAGGGGCGCGTCGGCCCGGCCCGGAAATTCGAACTCCAGCGTCGAATGGCCGATGGCGAACTCTTCGTCGAGGCGCGCCTTGATCGCGGTCTTGATGGCTTCCATGCGCTGCATGTCGGCGCGGTCGATCACCACATGGGCCTCGAGCGAGAGCCTGTGCTCGTCGATGTTCCAGACATGCACATGGTGGATGTCCAGCACACCATCGATCTCCTGCAGGTGGGCGACGACCTGCGCCACATCGATCCGTTCGGGCACGCCCTGCATGAGGATGTGGATGGCGCGCGGGATTTCCATGGCCGCGTGGCCGAGGATGTAGGCGGCGATCAGCAGGGTGACGACCGCATCCACGTAGAGCCAGCCATGGGTGATGATCAGGATGCCGCCGACGATTACCCCGACCGACGCCAGCGCGTCCGACAGGTTGTGGATGAAGGCCGCGCGGATGTTCATGGAGGTGCGCGACATCTTCCACGTCAGCAGCACCGTCGCCACGTCGATCGCCAGCGCGATGCCGGCAATGATGACCACCGTCCAGCCCTCGACCGGTTGCGGCTCGATCAGCCGGTCCACCGCCTCGACGATCAGGAACAGGCCGATGAACACCAGCCATGCGAGGTTGAACAGGGCGCCGATCATTTCCGCGCGACCATGACCGTAGGTGTGGTTGGCGTCGGCCGGCTGTCGGGCGATCCGGCGCGCGATCAGCGCGATCGCCAGCGCCAGCGCGTCGGACAGGTTGTGGATGGCGTCCGCGATCAGCGCCAGCGAGCCCGACACCACGCCGCCGATCACCTGCGCGACGGTCAGCAGGACGTTGACCGCCACCGCCAGGACGAGGCGGCGGTCGCCGCCCGGCGTGTCGGGCGGCAGGTGGCCGTGGGAATGCTGGTGCAGCGAGGTCACGCGC
>JAYPUG010000114.1:3243-4049 GCA_038133965.1 Rhodospirillaceae bacterium
CGGAAGCGTGTCTTGAATCTCTCCGAGCGTGCGCTCGACCGCGACGCCGGCGGGCAGGGACGCCATGCCGACCGCGGCCCGCGCGTGCCGCCCGGCGTCGCCAAACACCTCGGCGAACAGGTCCGAGGCGCCGTTGACCACCGCGGGCTGGCCGGTGAAATCGGGCGTCGAGGCGACGAACCCGGTGAGCTTCACGACGCGGCTGACACGATCCAGGTCGCCGCCCAGCGCCTCCTTCACCTGGGCGAGGATCGCCAGCGCGCACACGCGTGCGGCCTCGGCGCCCTCATCGGCGGTGAATTCGGCGCCGAGCCGACCGATGAAGCCGGGCTTGCCATCGACCATGGGGATCTGGCCCGAGACGAACAGCAGGTTCCCGGTCTGCACATAGGGTACGTAGTTGCCCGCCGGCACGTTGGCGGGCGGGATCTCGATGCCGAGTTCGGCGAGGCGGGCGTCGATGGTTCCGGACATGGGTGGCTCCTGTCGTGATCGCGGCCTGGTTCTGGTCATAGTCCCGGATCGCACGAAAAAAACCGGGGTGCGCCTACCTTTGCACACCCCGGAGGTCAGGGAGGAGAGTGTGGCCCGGCGCCAAGCGGACTGGCGCGGAGCCGACCATTCGGGCCATCGGGGTCCGACCCGGCCCGAATTCCTCAGCTACACCCGCTGGTGCCCCCGCAGGTGTCGCATTTCAGGCATGTTCCGTTCCTCACAAGCGTGAAGTTTCCGCACTCGGTGCATGCATCGCCTTCGTAGCCCTGCAGGCGGGCCTGGCGGATGCGCAGCGAGCGCTCTTCCTGGAC
>JAYPUG010000114.1:4059-5378 GCA_038133965.1 Rhodospirillaceae bacterium
GGTCATCGGCGTAACGACGGTCTCGGCCTCGCCCGTTTCCATCGGCGCTTCGGCGGTCATCCCGTCGGTGCCCGTGGCCTCGGCCTGGGCTTCCGGCACCCGGTCCATCGCCTCGAGTTCGCGCAGGCCGCCCTCGATCACCGACAGCGTGTTCTTGCGCACATAGCCGGTGCTGACGACCGCCTGGGCCAGCGTGCTCTTCGGCGGCAGCCCGTCGTCGGACTCGCCCCGGCCCATCGTGTCGGGTTCGAGGTCGTCGAGCTCCACATGGGCCAGGTCGTTGCGCCCGAGATAGCTGATCGCGAGCTCGCGGAAGATGTAGTCGAGGATCGAACTCGCCATCTTGATCGTCTCGTTGCCCTCGACCGGGCCCGACGGTTCGAACCGGGTGAAGGTGTAGGCGTCCACGAACTCCTCCAGCGGCACGCCGTACTGCAGGCCGATCGAGACCGCGATGGCGAAGTTGTTCATCAGCGAGCGGAAGGCCGCGCCCTCCTTGTGCATGTCGAGGAACACCTCGCCCAGCGATCCGTCGTCGTACTCGCCGGTGCGGATATAGACCTTGTGCCCGCCCACGACCGCCTTCTGGGTGTAGCCCTTGCGCCGGTGCGGCAGCTTCTCGCGGCCGACCTCGCGCTCGACTTCCCGTTCGACGATGCGTTCCACGATCCGCTCGGCGACCATTCCGGCACGCTGGCCGTTGGGCGCCTCCATGATCTCCTCGATCATGTCGTCCGCCTCGTCGGCGTCGTCCGCCAGGAGCTGCGACTGCAGCGGCTGGCTGAGCTTCGAGCCGTCGCGATAGAGCGCGTTGGCCTTGATACCGAGCCGCCACGACAGCATGTAGGCGTCGGCGCAGTCGGCGACGTTGGCCGAGTTCGGCATGTTGATCGTCTTCGAGATCGCGCCTGAGATGAACGGTTGGGCGGCCGCCATCATGCGAATGTGGCTCTCTACCGACAGGAAGCGCTTGCCGATCTGGCCGCACGGGTTGGCGCAGTCGAAGATCGCCAGGTGCTCGTCCTTCAGGTGCGGCGCGCCCTCCAGCGTCATGGTGCCGCAGACATGGGCGTTCGCCGCCGCCACCTGCTCGTCGGTGAAGCCGAGCGCGGTAAGCATGTCGAAGGACATGTCGTCCAGCGCGGCCTTTTCCAGCCCGAGCGTGTCGGTGCAGAACGCCTCGCCCAGCGTCCACTTGTTGAAGGCGAAGCGGATGTCGAAGGCCGTGCCGAGCCCTTCCTCGACGGCCGCGATCTGCTCGTCGCCGAAGCCCTTCTCGGCAAGCGAGGCGTGGTTGACGCAGGGCGCATCGGCCAGCG
>JAYPUG010000114.1:5388-6803 GCA_038133965.1 Rhodospirillaceae bacterium
GATGATCTTGAAATAGCCGCCGCCGGCGAGCTTCTTGAACTTCACCAGCGCGAAGTCCGGCTCGATGCCGGTCGTGTCGCAGTCCATCACCAAGCCGATCGTGCCCGTGGGCGCGATGACCGAGACCTGGGCGTTGCGGTAGCCGTGCTTCTCGCCCATTTCCAGTGCGCTGTCCCACGCCGCCATCGCCGCGTCCGACAGGGCCGGATCGGGGCAGTTCGCATGGTCGAGCGGGACGGGCGCGGTCGAGAGGCCCTCGTATCCCGTGATCTCGCCATGCGCGGCGCGCCGGTGATTGCGGATGACGCGCAGCATGTCGTCGGCGTTCTTCGCATGGCTGGGGAAGGCGCCCAGCTCCTCGGCCATCTCGGCCGAGGTGGCGTAGCAGGTGCCCGTCATCAGCGCGGTGATCGCGGCACAAAGCGCGCGCCCCTCGTCGCTGTCATAGGACAGGCCCGATGCCATCAGTAGGCCGCCGATGTTGGCGTAGCCGAGGCCGAGGGTGCGGAACTCGTAGCTGAGGCGCGCGATTTCCTTCGACGGAAACTGCGCCATGAGGACCGAAATCTCAAGCGTCACGGTCCACAGCCGGACGGCGTGCGAGAAGGCCTCGACGTCGAACGATCCGTCCCCGTTGCGGAACTGCATGAGGTTCAGCGACGCCAGGTTGCAGGCCGTGTCGTCGAGGAACATGTACTCCGAACACGGGTTCGAGGCGTTGATCCGGCCCGACTGCGGGCAGGTGTGCCAGTCGTTGATGGTGGTGTCGTACTGGATGCCGGGATCGGCGCACGACCAGGCCGCCTGGGAGATGCGGTCCCACAGCCCGCGCGCATCGATGGTCTTGGCGACGGCGCCGTCGGTGCGCTGGCGCAGGTCCCACGTATCGCCGGCCTCGACGGCCTTCAGGAAGTCGTCGGTGACGCGCACGGAGTTGTTCGAGTTCTGGCCCGAGACCGTCAGGTAGGCTTCGGAATCCCAGTCCGTGTCGTAGGTCTGGAACTCGATCTGGGTGAAGCCCTGGCGCGCGAACTGGATCACCCGCTGGGCATAGTTCTCGGGCACCATGACCTTGCGTGCCGCGCGGATCGCGCGCTTGAGCGCGGGGTTCTCGGCCGGCTCGAACCGTTCGTCGCCCTCGGGCGCGTCCTCGCCATGGCACGCGGCCATGATGGCCGTGAGATGCTCCTGGCAGATCCGCGAACCGGTCACGAGTGCCGCGACCTTCTGTTCCTCGACGACCTTCCAGTCGATGTACTGCTCGATGTCGGGATGATCGACATCGACGACGACCATCTTGGCCGCCCGCCGCGTGGTGCCGCCCGACTTGATGGCACCCGCCGCACGGTCGCCGATCCTGAGGAAGCTCATCAGGCCCGAAGACTTGCCGCCGCCCGACAGGGGCTCGTTCTCGC
>JAYPUG010000115.1:0-6751 GCA_038133965.1 Rhodospirillaceae bacterium
CGGCGGCGAGGCTCACGCCTTCATGGGCAACGCGATCCACACGCTGCAGGCCGCGCTGGAGGCCGACAGCTACGGCACCTATCGCCGCTACCTCGAACAGGTCGCGGCGCAGCCGCCGGTGAACCTGCGCGATCTGCTCGACTTCAAGGCCGATGTGCGGCCCGTCGGCGTCGACGAGGTGGAATCGATCACCGAGATCCGCAAGCGGCTGGTGGCCCCGGGCATTTCGCTGGGCGCGCTGTCGCCCGAGGCGCACGAGACCCTGTCGATCGCCATGAACCGGATCGGCGCCAAGTCCGATTCCGGCGAGGGCGGTGAGGACCCGGCGCGCTACAGGCCCAAGCCCAACGGCGACAACGCGTCGTCGGCCATCAAGCAGGTGGCCTCGGGCCGCTTCGGGGTGACGGCGGAATACCTGAACAACTGCCGCGAGCTCGAGATCAAGATGGCCCAGGGCGCCAAGCCCGGCGAGGGCGGCCAGCTTCCTGGCTTCAAGGTCTCGGAGATGATCGCCAAGCTGCGGCACTCGACCCCGGGCGTCACGCTGATCAGCCCGCCGCCGCATCACGACATCTACTCGATCGAGGATCTGGCGCAGCTCATCTACGACCTCAAGCAGATCAATCCCGAGGCGCGCGTCTGCGTGAAGCTGGTGGCCCAGTCGGGCATCGGCACCGTGGCGGCCGGCGTCGCAAAGGCGCACGCCGACACGATCCTGATTTCCGGCCATGCCGGCGGCACGGGCGCGAGCCCGCAATCGTCCATCAAGTTCGCGGGCCTGCCCTGGGAACTCGGCCTGTCCGAGGTCCATCAGGTGCTGACCCTCAACCGGCTGCGCCACCGGGTGAAGCTGCGTGTCGACGGCGGCATCAAGACCGGCCGCGACATCGTCATCGCGGCCATGCTCGGCGGCGAGGAGTTCGGCGTGGGCACCGCCTCGCTGATCGCCATGGGCTGCATCATGGTCCGCCAGTGCCACTCCAACACCTGCCCGGTTGGCGTGTGCACCCAGGACGAGCGGCTGCGCGAGAAGTTCGTGGGCACGCCCGAGAAGGTGGTGAACCTGTTCACCTTCCTCGCCGAGGAGGTGCGCGAGATTCTTGCCCAGCTCGGGTTCCATTCGCTCGACGAGGTGGTGGGGCGCTCCGACCTGCTGCATCAGGTCAGCCGCGGCAACCCCTATCTCGACGATCTCGACCTGAACCCGATCCTGGTCCGTGCCGACGCCGGCGACTACGTGGCGCGCTGCACGACCGATTACAACGAGGTTCCCGAGACGCTCGACGCCCAGATGATCGAGGACGCCGAGCCGCTGTTCCGGGTCGGCGAGAAGATGCAGCTCGCCTATGGCATCCGGAACACCCAGCGGGCCATCGGCGCCAAGATCAGCTCCAAGATCACCCGCCAGTTCGGCATGAAGCATTTGGCGCCCGGCCATCTGACTGCGCGCCTGCGCGGCTCGGCCGGCCAGTCGCTCGGCGCGTTCGCCGTGCAGGGGGTCAAGCTCGAGGTGTTGGGCGACGCCAACGACTATTGCGGCAAGGGCCTGTCGGGCGGCACGATCATGATCCGGCCGCCGACCTCGAGCCCGCTGATCACGCGCGATAACGCGATCCTGGGTAACGTCGCACTGTACGGTGCGACCGACGGCAAGCTGTTCGCCGCCGGGCTGGCCGGCGACCGGTTCTGCGTGCGCAACTCGGGTGCCGTCGCGGTCGTCGAGGGCTGCGGTTCCAACGGTTGCGAGTATATGACCGGCGGCACGACGGTGATCCTCGGCCCCGTGGGCGACAATTTCGGGGCCGGCATGACCGGCGGCATGGCCTTCGTCTATGACCGCCATGGCGAATTCGAGCGGCGGGTGAACCCCGATTCGATCACCTGGCAGCGCGTCGAGGTCGATCACTGGGAGCATGTGCTGCGCGGCCTGATCGCCGAGCATGTTCGCGAGACCCAGTCGGCCTATGCCGGCCGGATCCTCGACAATTGGGACCGCGAGCGCGATAAATTCTGGCAGATCGTGCCGCGGGACATGCTCGACAAGCTCGCGCATCCGGTGCGGTCCGGCGCCGTTGCTGCGGGGGGCGCAGCCGAGTAGCACGCGCCATCGGGCGCGAGGGGGGAAAGCCATGCCGAACGACAATGTCGTCCGCAACACCGACCGTATCCATCCGCAGATGGCCGAGGCCATGACGCGGAACGCAGAGATCGTCGCCAGGCTGGGCGGGCCCGGCGAGGGCATCGCCGAAGTCCGCGCGCGCGCCGACGCGGCGCGTGCGGTCTGGAACGAAGGCGGGCCCGCGATGGCGGTCGATGCGGCCCGCACCGTGCCGGGCCCGTTCCGCGACGTCCCGGTCCGGCTCTACAAGCCCGCGGATGCGGACGGGCTGCCCGTCTTCGTCTATCTGCACGGCGGCGGGTTCCGGATCGGCAGCGAGAATTCGAACGACCGGCAGATGCGCGAACTCGCCCAGGCCTGGGGCGGGGCGGTGGTCAGCGCCGACTACGTCCACGTGCCCGAACACACCTTCCCCGATCCGGTCGTCGAGATCGTCGCGGTGCTGGAATGGCTGGCCGAGAACGGCGGCACATGGGGTCTCGACGGCACACGCATCGCCGTCGGCGGGGCCTCGGCCGGTGCGAGCGTGGCGCTGGGCGCGGCTTTCACCCTGCGTGATGCCGGCAAGCCGGATCTGCTCAAGGGGGTCGCCTCGCTCTATGGCGTCCTCGATTACAATCTGGAATCGGACTCGATGCGCGAACTGGGTGGCGGCGATTTCATGCTGACCACCGAATACACCCGGATGGTCTATGACGGTTACGTGCCCGACGCCGCGGGTCGCGGCGACCCGCGCGCCTTCGCCGCCAAGGCCGACCCGGCCGGCCTGCCCGCGGTGTTCATCGCGGCGGCCGAGCTCGATCCGATCCGCGACGATTCGCTCACCTTTGCGGGCACCCTCAAGGGCGCCTGCCACCCGCACCAGCTCGAGGTCTATCCCGGCGTGCTGCACGCCTTCTTCGGCTATTCGGGCGTCGTCGACGAGGCGAAGCGCTGCATCGGCGACCTTGCCGCGTTTCTCGGCCGCACCGTCGGCCGCCCCTGACCCATGGGCGTCGCGATCCTCGCGCTGATCGTCTCGATCGTGCTGATCTTCGTCGTCCCGCCGGTCGGCATCGTCGCGACGCCGATCGCCGTCGTCTGAGTGATCCTCGCCTTCGTCTTCAAGGTGCTCGGCTTGGGCTTCCGGGGCGGCTCGGGCCGCTAGCCAAGCACCGGGGGAGCGACTAGGCCGGCTCGGAGTGGGTCCGGATCGCCTTGAAGGCCCGGGTGACGGCCGGCACCGAATCCTCGATCGGGAAGCGCTCGGCCGAAGAGCCGCCGACATAGCCGTCGAGCTGCGGTGCGAGCAGCACGAACTCGGCGAAGTCGGCGGGTGTCTCGATCGCCCCGCCATGGCAGGTGACGATCCGGTCGTTGTATTTCGGGCGCAACGCATCGGTGCAGACCGCGACCCGCTGGGCGGCGTCCTCGTAGCTCATCACCGTTTCGGAACCGATGGTGCCGCCCGACGAGTTGCCGAAATGGACGATGATGTTGTCGACCCCGGCATCGGCCATCTCCAGGCATTCCTCGGGCGAGGTGCAGAACGCCTTGGTGAACAGGCCCTGGCGGCTGGCGTAGCCCAGCACCTCTACCTCGCGCCACCAGCCGGTGCCCGTCTCTTCCAGGTCGGAGCGGAACTTGCCGTCGATCAGCGCGACGGTCGGGCAGTTCATAACGCCGTGGTAGCCGATGCCGGCCAGCCGGTCGACGAAACGCTCCATGTCGCGGGTCGGATCGGGACACAGCAGGCCGGCGATCACCGGCGTGTCGTTGATGACGTTGAGCAGCGAGCGTTCCCCCAGATCGTATGTGATCTGGTTGGCGTCGCCGATGGGCAGGTAGCCGGCCATCGAACTCAAACCCTGCATCCGGAAGTAGGCGAGGATGTGGGTGGTGATCATGTCGGCACCTGCACGCGCCGCCATCTTGGCCGTGATGCCCGATCCGCACAGCGCGTCGTAGATGGTGCGGTTGGCGGCGCGTTCGGCATGGAGGCGTGCCATGATCGTCTCGCGGTCGAGTTTTGCGGCCATCGTTTCGTCTCGCTTCGGGGTGTTGGCACGCCAGCTTAGCGCGCTTGTTCGCCCGTGCCATCCGCTTCCCTTGAATCGCGGCGTTCGGCTAGGCTCCCTGAGCCATGCGGACCCTGTATCACCTCTGGCTCTGTCCCTATGCGCGCAAGGTCCGTATCGCGCTTGCGGAGAAGAAGCTTCCCTTCGAACTCGAGGTCGAAAAGGTCTGGGAACGCCGTGATGCGTTCCTGGCCCTGAACCCGGCCGGTGAGGTGCCGGTCCTGGTCGCGGCTGCGAATGGCGCGGATACCGAAGAGGACGCCCCGCCGCTGGTGATATCGGATTCCGTCGCGATCTGCGAGTACATCGAGGAAACCTGCCCGGAGCCGTCCTTGCTGGGGACAAGCGCGGAGGAGCGGGCCGAGATCCGGCGGCTGGCCGCCTGGTTCGATCTCAAGTTCCAGCGCGAGGTGACGGTCAACCTGGTAGACGAGAAGATCAACAAGCGCTTCCTGGGGCTGGGGGCGCCTTCGTCCGCGGCGATCCGCGCCGGGCACGCGAACATCGGCGTGCACCTCTCCTATATCGAGTTCCTGATGGACCGGCGGAACTGGCTCGCCGGGAACGATTTCTCGCTCGCGGACATTGCGGCGACGGCCCAGCTGTCCTGCGTCGATTACGTCGGCGACGTGCCCTGGGTGGATTACCCCGAAGCGAAGAACTGGTACGCGCGGGTCAAGTCCCGGCCAAGCCTGCGCGCGGTTCTGGCGGATCACATCCCTGGCATTCCGCCGCCCAAGCACTACGCCAACCCGGATTTCTGAACGCCGCCTCGGTGCAGCGCCTCGTCCCGGGCCGGCGGAGTTTCTACTCGACCTTCACGTCCATCTGCTGCAGCGCGCTGCGCGCCGCTTCGGCGCCGCGAGAGGCCGGCGCGACCGCGATCACGCGCAGCCACGCCGTGCGCGCTGCCTCGAAATCGCCGGCACCCGCCTCGATCGCACCGCGCTCGACCAGCGCTTCGGGGTTGTCGGGATCGATATCGAGCGCGCGCAAAATGTCGTCGCGTGCCGGGTCGCTCACATCGAGCAGGCGGTAGGACGCGGCGCGGAAAATCAGCGCATCGACGTGATCGGGCTTGCGGTCGATGGCTGCCGAGAAGTCGTCCACCGCGTCCCAGTACTCACCTGCGCGCGCCAGCGCCTCGCCGCGGTCGATCCAAAGATCGGGGTCGCTCCCGTCGAGTTCGAGCGCCCGGGTCAGCACCGTGTGCGCGCGCGTCAGGTCGTTGGCGCGCAGCCAGACATTACCCGCCTGGCCGAGGATGGCCGACCGTTCGACCGTGGTTGCCCCCGCCATTTCGCCCGCCAGCTCTTCGAGCCGTTTTGCCGCTTCGCCGTACTGTCCCAGGTTGAACAGCGCCAGCGCGACGCAGTGCCGCGCTGGCGGCCCACCACCTTCGTCGCGCCACGTGATTGCCGCTTCGAACCCGGTCTCGGGGTCGCGGCGCGCCTCGGCTAGGCAATGACGGTAAGCCTCGCCAGCCGGGAGGTCTGCGTAACGGACCTGGGCGTGCCCGGTGTCGGGCCGCACGAGTGCCGCCGCCAGGGCCATGGCGGCGAGGATCATCGGGACGGGCGGCAATGGACGTTGCACGCGGTGCGCGCCTATTGTGTGCGAACCGTCGTAACAGCGCGGCTGAGTCTGCGCAAAACCAACCGGTCCCGAGGTCCTGCCGCCTGTGTCCACGTCCACTCTCTTCGTCTTCGGCATGGGATTCAGTGCGCGCGTGTTGGCGCGGCGCCTGCGCGCACGGGGCTGGTCAGTGCGTGCGACGACGCGCAGCCTCGCCAAGGCGGAGCAGCTAGAGGCCGAGGGCATTGTGCCGTTCCTGTTCGACGGCACCGCGCCGCTGGCGGAGTTCGCCGCGGCGTTCGACGGGGTCAGCCATGTGCTGGCATCGGCGCCGCCCGGACCGGACGGAGATCCCGTCCTGCGCCACCATGCGGGCGACCTTGCGGCGCGCGCGCCGGACCTCACCTGGGTCGGGTACCTCTCGACGACGGGCGTCTATGGCGATCGCGCAGGCGGCTGGGTCGATGAGGCATCGGAGCGCACACCCGCGACCGAACGCGGTGCCCGTCGCGTGGCGGCGGAGAATGGCTGGTGCGCGCTCTGGCGAGAGCATGGGCTGCCGGTCCACCTGTTCCGGCTGGCGGGCATCTATGGGCCGGGGCGCAATGCGCTCGAGACCGTGCGCGCAGGTGATGCGCGGCGCGTGGTCAAGCCCGGGCAGGTGTTCAGCCGCATCCATGTGGACGACATCGCGTCCGTGCTCGCCGCCTCGATCGAACGCCCGAGCCCGGGCGCGGCCTACAATGTCTGCGACGACGATCCCGCGCCGCCGCAGGACGTTGTCCTGCATGCGTGCGAACTCCTGGGCGTTGCGCCACCACCCGAGATTCCGTTTGAGGATGCAGAGTTGTCCGAGATGGGGCGCAGCTTCTATGCCGAGTCCAAGCGCGTCTCGAATGCGCGCATCAAGGACGAGCTGGGTATCGCGTTGGCCTATCCCGACTACCGTGCCGGGCTCGCCGCGCTGCTCGCCGAGAGCTGATCGCACATCCCTTCGATG
>JAYPUG010000116.1:0-349 GCA_038133965.1 Rhodospirillaceae bacterium
GGCACGGGCTGGGGCGGCCGCGGCGGCGGCTGGGGGGCGGCCGTCCGCGTCGTTTCGGGTTCCGGTTCGGGCGTGGCGGCTTCGGGCGGGCGGGTAACGTCGTCGATCGTCACCACCTCGACCGGGATGATCGTCGCGCGCACCTCGGGCGGCGAAAACAGGAACGGCAGGCCGAACTGGGCCACGACCACCAGCGCGACATGGCCCGTCGCCGATAGGGCTCCGCCGGCCCTGAACTGTGTCCCGAAGAACGCCATGTCGTACGAAACGGCTCCCTCAGTTGGCCCGGGCTTCAGGAATGGGAACTTCCGCGATCAGCGCGACGCGCGAGAACCCGGCTTCCGACACG
>JAYPUG010000116.1:359-6740 GCA_038133965.1 Rhodospirillaceae bacterium
AGTCCCATGACCTCCATGACCCGGCCATAGTTGATGGCCCGGTCGCCGCGCACGAACACACGCAGCTCGGGATTCGCTTCCGATACGGCGATCAGGCGCGGCACAAGCGCGGCCTGCTCGACCTCGGCTTCCTGAAGATAGACACGTCCCTCGGAATCCACCGTGATGATCAGCGGCTCACGCTCGTCGTTGAGCGGATCGACCGCCGCCTTGGGAAGATCGACCGGCACGCCCACCGTCAACAACGGCGCGGCAATCATGAAGATCACGACCAGCACCAGCATCACGTCCACGAACGGCGCGACGTTGATCTCGGTCATGGGCCCGCGGCGCATGCGCCGGCGTAGCCGCATGCTGTCGGAACTGAGAGCCATGGCCTACTTCGACTCCTCGAGTTGACGCGACAGGATCGCCGAGAATTCGGCCGCGAAACCCTCCAGCCGCTGGGCATAACGCTGCATGTCGGCGCTGAACTTGTTGTAGGCGGCGACCGCCGGGATCGCGACGATCAGGCCCATGGCCGTCGTGAACAGGGCCTCCGCCAGGCCAGGCGCGACGACCGCGAGGTTCGTGTCCTTGGCAACCGCGATGGCCTGGAACGAATTCATGATGCCCCAGACCGTGCCGAACAGGCCGATGAACGGTGCGGTCGCACCGGCCGAGGCCAGGAACACCATGTAACGCTCGATACGCTCCATCTCGCGCGTGAGCGACACTTCCATCACCCGCTCGATGCGCTCGCGCATGTTGGCGCGCAACACGTCGGTCGAGGCGAGCCCGCGCGACGAACTTCGTCGCCACTCCGACATCGCCGCGGCAAAGACGGCAGCCATGGGATCGCTGGGACGCTGCCCGAGCCGTTCGTACAGCTCGTCAAGCGAACCGCCGGACCAGAAGTTTTCCTCGAACCTGGACGCATCCGACGAAAGGCGCCGGATCTTGATCCATTTGTCGATGATGATGGTCCACGACCAGAACGACGCGACGAACAGGATCACCATGACGATCTTGATGACCACGTCCGATCGCAGGAACAGGCCCCAGACCGAAAAATCCGCAATAACGGTACCCCCGGTGATCGCGACCGTTTCGACGATGTTGGATTCCATTTCGCGAACAGCCCCTCGTTATCGTTGATTGCCCCGCTCCGGCATTCCCATCGGCCCGCGGAACGTTTGGTTCGGGATCAGTTTGTCCCGGCGATTGTTGCCAGCGCATCGCGTACGGGTGCGGGCAGCCGCGCGGGCCGCAAATGCGCATCCATGCAGGCGAGCCGTATGCCCACGCACACCAGCGGCGTCTCGGAATCGTCGGCTTCTACGCGGCAAACCGTCTGGGTCATACGCAGGCTCGCGCCGCGAACCTCGTCCACGAGCGTTCGCACCACATAGGCGTCGTCCAGCCGCGCCGGCAGCATGTACTCCGCATCGCAGTTGCGCACTGCGAAGGCGACTCCCGCCTCCTTCAGCAAGCGCCGGTGCTCTGTCCCCAGGCATCTCATCATCTCCGTCCGCGCACGCTCGGCGAACTTGAGGTAGTTGGCGTAATAGACGATGCCCGCCGCATCCGTATCCTCGTAATAGACCCGGCCCGGGAACACATGGACCGGCCCCTCGAACCAGCCGGACTGCGCGCCCTGCGGGGATGCGGATTCAGCGGACACCATCGTCGTCCGTGTCCCGATCTTCCGGGCCATTTGTGGCAACCGTATGGCCGGCAAGCAGGTCTGCCTGTGCACCCGCAGGCATCGACAGGCCAAGATGCCCGTAGGCAACCGCCGTCAGCATGCGCCCGCGCGGCGTGCGCTGGATGAAACCCTGCTGAATGAGGAACGGCTCGACCACGTCTTCCAGCGTGTCACGTTCCTCCGACAGGGCAGCGGCAAGCGTATCGATCCCGACCGGTCCGCCGAGGTGGACCTCGGCAATGTGGGCGAGATAGCGCCGATCCATGGAATCGAGCCCCCGGTCATCGACGTCGAGACGCGACAGGGCCCTGTCGGCCGAAGCCCGGTCCACCGGCGTTTCGTCCTCGATCAGCGCGAAGTCGCGCACGCGGCGCAGGAGCCGCCCGGCAACACGCGGGGTGCCGCGCGCACGGCGCGCGATCTCGTGTGCGCCTTCCGCGTTCATGTCGAGCTCGAGCAGGCCGGCACCGCGCGCCACGATCGTTGCGAGATCGTCCGGCTCATAGAACTCGAGCCGCAGGTTGATGCCGAAGCGTTCGCGCAGGGGGGTCGTCAGGAGACCGAGACGGGTCGTCGCGCCGACAAGCGTGAAGGTCGGCAGCTCGATCCGCACCGAGCGCGCCGCCGGTCCCTCGCCGATGATCAGGTCGAGTTCGCCATCCTCCATCGCCGGATAGAGTACCTCCTCGACCGCTGGGTTCAGGCGGTGGATTTCGTCGACGAACAGCACGTCGCGCGGCTGCAGGTTCGTCAGGATCGCGGCCAGGTCGCCCGCCTTCGTGATCACGGGTCCCGACGTTGCCCGGAAACCCACACCCAGTTCCTGCGCAACGATGCGCGCCAGTGTCGTCTTGCCGAGGCCCGGCGGGCCGTGGAACAGCACATGGTCCATCGCCTCGCCGCGCTTGCGCGCTGCGGCAATGAAGACGGCGAGGTTCTCACGCACCGCGCGCTGGCCGATGAAGGCATCGAGCGACTGCGGCCGCAGGGCGACATCCACTCGGTCGTCGCCCTGATCGGCGGGATCGACGATTCGCTCGTCGGGGGCCGCCGAGGTGTCGCTCACTGGCTGAGTTCCTTGAGTGCGGCCGGGATCAGCGCGTCGAGATCGGCACCGGCACTCCCGCCTTGCATGGCGCGGTTGACCGCGCCGAACGCCTCGGCACGGCCGTAGCCGAGATTGACGAGCGCCGAGACCGCATCGGCCGCCACGCCATCGGCCTGTCCGTCCGCATCGCCACCGGCGGATGACACGGAGGCCGGCACGGCGGGCGCGAAGTCTCCCGAAAGGCCGACCACCTTGTCCTTGAGTTCCGTCAGCAGCCGTGCGGCGAGCCGCGGGCCCACGCCCTCGGCGCGCGTCAGCAGCGCCTTGTCCTGAGCCACGATCGCGTTGATCAGTTCATCGACCGAGAGCGTACCGAGGATCGCCAGGCCGACCTTCGCACCCACTCCCTGCACGGTGGTCAGAAGTCGGAAACTCTCGCGCTCGCGCGCCGTCGCGAACCCATAGAGGTGGATGTGATCCTCGCGGACATGGGTCTCGATGAAGAGCGCGACCGGTTCCCCGGGTGCGGGCAGGCCCGCAATGACACGCGCGGGACAGAAGACGAGATAGCCGACCCCCCCGACATCGACGACGATCCAGTCGGGACCGGCATCGTCCAGCAGGCCCTTGAGCCGCGCGATCATTGCGCGGCCTCCGCCATTGCCGCGGCCGGCGACAAGTGGTGCGCGTGACAGATCGCGATTGCCAGTGCGTCCGCGGCGTCGGCGGATTCGACCGTCGCGCCCGGCAACAGGAGCGCGACCATGTGCGCGATCTGCTTCTTGTCGGCATGGCCGTAGCCGACGATCGTCTTCTTGACGGTGTTGGCGGCATACTCCGACACCGGCAACCCTGCTATCGCCGGTACGAGTACGGCGACGCCGCGCGCCTGCCCCAGCTTCAGGGTCGATTGCCCGTCGCGGTTAACGAAGGTTTCCTCGACGGCCGCGCTCGCGGGACGATAGGTCTCGACGACCTCCGCAAGCCCGTCATGCAGGCGCCGGAGCCGGATCGCCAGTTCGCCCGTGCCCGATTTCACCACGCCGTTCGCGACATGGCGCAGGCGGTTCCCATCGGCCTCGACGATACCCCAGCCGGTGTAACGCAACCCGGGATCGACGCCGAGAAGACGCATGGTCAGCCCGTCAACTCCGCCATGATATCGTCGCTGACCTCGAAGTTGGCGGCCACGCGCTGGACGTCGTCGCTCTCGTCGAGCGTATCGATCAACTTGAGAAGCGTGCGCGCGGCATCGGCATCGACATCGACACTGGTCTGCGGCTTCCAGGTCAGGCCCGCCGATTCCGGCTGGCCGAACTGTCCGTCGAGCGCTTCGGCGACCTGGCCGAAATCTTCCGGTGCACAAGTGACCTCGTGGTTGTCTGCACTGCTCGCCACATCGGCCGCGCCTGCTTCAAGTGCCGCCTCGAACATCTCGTCGGCGCTTGCCGCGTCGGCCGGATAGACGATCTCTCCGACCCGGTCGAACATGAAGGCAACGCTGTTGGTTTCCCCCATGTTGCCGCCATGCTTCGAGAATGCGGCCCGGATTTCCGACGCGGTGCGGTTCCGGTTGTCGGTCAACGCCTCGACGATCAACGCGACCCCGCCCGGGCCGTAACCTTCGTAGCGGATCTCCTCGAAATTGTCGGCTTCACCGCCACCGGTCGCCTTTTCGATGGCGCGCTCGATGCGGTCCTTCGGCATGTTCTGGCCACGCGCCGCCGCGATCGCGGTGCGCAGGCGCGGATTCTGGTCCGGGTCCGGACCGCTGCGCGCCGCAACCTCGATTTCACGCGCGAGCTTGGCAAAGGCCTTGGCCCGCTTGGCGTCCTGCGCACCCTTGCGGTGCATGATGTTCTTGAATTGGGAATGGCCTGCCATGTCCCGCCTGCTCCGAATGCTTGCCCGACACTGAGTTCACCGGCGGCACAAACCACTGCCGCACGGACATGCGCTTGTTCGCGCCTGTCACACTTACCGTTACACGGGTTTAGCGGATTCTCGCCCGCGTCGAGAAGCCCCGAATGCCGCTCGGCCCGCGCCCTTATGCCGCGGCCGCACCGCGCCGGGGACGGATTTCGGGCCCCGATTCGCGAAGCCGCCCGCCCCGCACGCGGGGCGCAGCGCGCTGCGCCAGCCCGGTTGCATCGTCGGTCTCGACATAGACACCGCACACGCTTGCCGGCCCCTTTGCAGGAGAGAGCCGCTCGGCGACGAGCTTGCTTCGGAACCGGGCGACGGCCGTTTCCTTCTGCATGCCGATGACGGAATCGTAGTCGCCGCACATTCCCGCGTCCGACTGGTAGGCGGTCCCGCCGGCAAGGATCATGGTGTCGGCGGTCGGGACATGGGTGTGCGTGCCCACGACCAGGCTCGCGCGCCCGTCGCAGACATGGCCCAGCGCCGCCTTCTCCGACGTCGCCTCGCCATGCACGTCGATCACGACCGCATCGACCGTGCGTCCGAGCGGGTGTGCATCCAGCACGCGTTCGATAGCGGCGAACGGGTCGTCGAGAAGTTCCATGAACAACCGGCACATGAGGTTCACGACGAGGACCGAGCGGCCGTCGCGCGACTTGATCACGGACGCGCCGCGCCCGGGTGTCCCGGCCGTGTAGTTGATGGGGCGCAGGACGCGTGCGTCGGCATCGATGTAGGGCACGATATCGCGCTGGTCCCAGACATGGTTGCCGGTGGTGATCGCATCGACTCCGGCCTCGAACAACTCGTCGCAGATCTTGCCGGTCAGGCCGAAACCGTGCGCTGCGTTCTCGGCGTTGACGACCACGAAGTCGAGCCCGAGATGCGCACGCAGGCGCGGCACCTGCGAGAGCGCCGCGTCCCGACCGGCACGCCCCACGAGGTCACCGACGAAAAGTATCTTCATCGCCCTGTCCTAGCCCGTCACCGGCAATGCGGCGCTTTCCGTCACGATCCAGTCGAGGCGCGCATCGTGCGCCCCGACGGGCAAGTCGTCGCGGACCTGCCCCGAAAACGCAAGCCCCACCGCGAGGACATCTGCCGACGAGCGCAGGGCCGCGATCGTTCGGTCGTAGTAACCGCCGCCATAGCCGAGGCGGTGTCCCGTCCGGTCGAAGGCGAGCATCGGCACCAGCAGCAGCCCGGGCACGACATCCTCCGCGTCACTTACCGGCACCGACGTGCCATGGGGCCCCGCCGCGACGGGATCGTCCGGCTGCCAGCGACGGAAGACGAGCGGTGCGTCGGGTGCCGCGACATCGGGCAGACAGAGAGCAGCCCCGGCCGCAGCCATTCGCGCCATGAGGGCGCGCGGATCGATCTCGCTGCCGATCGGCAGATATCCCGAGACGACGACGCCCGGCCGCGCCCATTCACGCAGAACGGGATTCGACATGAACCGCGCTGCCAGCCCGGTCGCGGCTGCGGCGCCCAGTCCCGAGGCGAGCGCGTCGCGCGCGGCGCGCGCATCGGCGCGCAACTCCGCCTTGCGGTCGGCAATGTCGGTCGTGTCGCCGATGGCCCGGGCCTATTGTTGCGGGGAAAACGGGTGGACGGCGCCAGGCGAGGGTCGGCAAACGGAGTCCACCGAGACCTGCCTATCAGCAGGTGGGCGCCGTAGTGCCGAGACCTCGATCCCGACAGGGACAGCTCCCTAGTGGAT
>JAYPUG010000117.1:0-1401 GCA_038133965.1 Rhodospirillaceae bacterium
GGTCACGGTGCCGGAGAATTCAAGCAGGTCTTCTTTCGCCATACTCTCGGTCGCGTTGTTGATTTGGTGCCCGCCGGGGCGGGGATGGCGCAGGCAACCCGAAAAGCCGCCGCGTTTCAAGCGTTTTCCCTGTCCGGGTGCAATGCGTGCGCCGCTAGAGCGGCCGGTCGGCGGCCGGAAACCGGGATTTGATCCGGTCGAACAGCGCGTCGCGCACGTCGCGGTAGGCCTGCAGGCGCACCTCGCGCGAGCCCTCAACGTCCGCGGGATGCATGACAGGCCAGTACTCCACATCGCAGGCCAGGGTGCGCGTGAACTCCAGCGCGAGATGCTGGGCCTGGGGCGAGAAGGTCACGATCAGGTCGAGCGAGCCGTCGCGCAGATCGTCGAAGGATTTGGGCCGGTGGCCCGAGATGTCGAGGCCGAGTTCCTGCATGACTGCGACGGCAAACGGGTCGGCCGCATCGTCAGCGAGCCGCGCCCCCACGCTGTCCACGAACACGCGGTGACCGAACAGGTGCTTCATGATCGCCTCGGCCATGACCGAACGGATCGTGTTGCGGTCGCAGGCGAACAGTACGCTTCCGGGGATGTCGCGCGCCATCGTCATGCCCGGATGTGCAACGCACAGATGAGGGTGAACAGGCGGCGCGCCGTGTCGTGATCGATCTCGATCTTGTTCGCCAGCAGTTCACGCAGGCGCTCCGACCCCTCGTTGTGGAGCCCGCGGCGGCCCATGTCGATCGCCTCGATCTGGGACGGGCTGGCGGTGCGGATCGCGTCGTAATAGCTCTCGCAGACCGTAAAGTAGTCCTTGATGGTCTTGCGGAACGGGGTCAGCGGCAACGGCACCGCGCCGACCGGCGCACCGTCAGCGGCCGCGACATCGAAGACCAGCTGGCGCCCCTGGGCGCGCAGGACGAGATCAAACGGGCCCACCGCCGCGCTGCCGAAATGTTCGGGCACCGGCGCGAACAGATTCGTCTCGACGAGGTCGTAGATCGCGACCTGTATCTCGCGCTCCACGTCGGGGTGGTAGCGCACGACGCCAGGGTTCTCGATCTCGACGCGTGCGATCCGGTTTCCGGTTTCGCCCATGCGGGCCGCGCCTCAGTCCGACCCGGCTTCGCCCGTGTCCGGGCCGCCCAGGCGCACGGTGACCGCCCGCGCATGGGCGTCCAGTCCCTCGGCGCGCGCCAGCGTCACCGCCGGGCCCGCAAGCGCGCGGAAGCTTTCCGCATCGGCCGCGAACATCGAGGTGCGCTTCATGAAGTCGATGACGCCCAGCCCGGACGAGAAACGGGCCGTCCGCGCGGTCGGCAGCACGTGGTTCGGCCCGGCCAGGTAGTCGCCCAGCACCTCGGGCGCATGCGCGCCCAGGAAGATCGCGCCCGCATGGCG
>JAYPUG010000117.1:1411-6709 GCA_038133965.1 Rhodospirillaceae bacterium
GTTCGAGGTGCTCGGGCGCGATCCGGTCGATCAGCGGCAGCGCATCCTCGATGGCGGCGACCACCACCGTCGCGCCGTACCGGTCCCAGCTCTCGGCCGCGATGTCGCGACGCGGAAGTTCGGCGAGCTGGCGCGACACCTCGTCCCCGACCGCATCCGCATAGGCCGCGTCGTCGGTGATCAGGATCGACTGCGCACTCGTGTCGTGCTCGGCCTGGCTCAGCAGGTCGGCCGCGATCCAGGCCGGGTCGGTATCGGCGTCCGCGACGACGAGGATTTCGGACGGGCCCGCGATCATGTCGATCCCGACGACGCCGAAGACCTGGCGCTTCGCCTCGGCCACATAGGCGTTGCCCGGGCCGACGATCTTGTCCACCGGCGCGATGGTGTCGGTTCCGTAGGCGAGCGCCGCCACGGCCTGCGCGCCACCGATCCGGTAGATTTCCTCGATGCCCGCAATGTCCGCCGCGGCCAGGACCAGCGGGTTCAGCATGCCGTCGGGTGACGGGACGACCATCACGATCCGTTCCACCCCCGCAACCCTCGCGGGCGTCGCGTTCATCAGGACCGACGACGGGTAGGCCGCCGTGCCGCCCGGAACGTAGAGCCCGGCCGCAGAGACTGGACGCCACGAACTGACGAGGCGCACGCCGGTGTCATCGACATAATCGAACCCTTCCGGCCGCTGGCGCTCGTGATAGGCCGCGATGCGCGCGCGTGCCGTCTCCAGCGCGGAAAGCGCCTCGGCGCTGCATTGCGCGCGCGCCGCCGCGACCTCGTCCGCCGACACGCGCAGCGCATCGGCCGTCAGCGAAAGCCGGTCGAATTTCTCCGTGTAGTCGATGAGCGCCCGGTCGCCCTCGTCGCGCACGCGCGCGACGATCGCCTCGACGTCGGCGCGGACATCGACGGACGCTTCGCGGCGCTCGGACAGGAATGCGGAAAACGCGGCGTCGAAACCTTCGTGCGCGGCGTCGATCCTACGCGGCATCGCGTCCGCCCTCGACCGCGTCGCGAAGCCGGTCGATCCAGCCCGTAAGCGTATGCGCACGGGTCTTGAGCGCCGCCCGGTTCACCACGAGGCGCGAGCTGATCTCGGCGATCGTCTCGATCTCCACCAGCCCGTTCGCCTTCAGCGTGTTGCCCGTGGAGACCAGATCGACGATCCGTCGGCACAACCCCAGGGTCGGCGCCAGTTCCATCGCCCCGTTCAGCTTGATGCATTCCGCCTGGACTCCGCGGCGCGCAAAATGGCGCTGGGTGAGGTTCGGATACTTGGTCGCGACACGCACATGGCTCCAGCGCGCGGGATCGTCCACCGCGACCAGCGCCTGCGGCGCGGCGACGGAAAGCCGGCACTTGCCGATCTCGAGGTCGAGAGGCGCATAGAGCTCGGGATAGTCGAACTCCATGATCACGTCGCTGCCCGCAACGCCGAAATGGGCGGCGCCGAAGGCGACGAAGGTCGCCACGTCGAACGACCGCACGCGCACGATCTCGACGCCCGTCTCGGACGTCGCGAAGCGCAGCTGCCGCGATTCCGGATCGTCGAACGCGGCCTCGGGCTCGATGCCCGCATGGCGGAGCAGCGGCATGACCTCGGACAGGATCCGCCCCTTCGGCAGCGCCAGAATCAGCTTTTCGCTCTCGCTCGACACATCTCACCTTCCAGACGGCGCAAACACGGCCCGGGCGCATGCAATGCCCGGGAACGTACCGAAACCGGCCGAAGCCGTCAGTCGTCCGCGTGTTCGGGTTGCCATTGCGTCGGCCAGGGTTCGCCGAAGTCCTCTAAATGGCACAGGAGTCCGGCGGTTTCCAGCCGAATTGCGCGCTCCCCGGCGAAGGTCAGCTCGACCACGGGCCGGCCCGGTTCGCCATCCGCCTCGCAGGTGACGGCGAGCAGGTCGAGGAACCGGTCGCGCGTGCGGAAATCGATGCCCCGGCGCCGGACGGCGACGACGTTGGAAAAGGTCACGCCCGCATTCACCCGCTCGCGTGCGGCCTCCGCCTCCCAGCGATACCGGTTCGCGACGAACACGAACTCGCGCCGCTCGGGCCGGAACGTCATGTCGCCGATGGGGACGATCGCGTCCTGGAGCACGCCCGATACGACCTCCAGGTCCGCCTCGTCTGCCGCGGCAAGCCTCAGCGGCGCGGCGCCGTCGCGAGTCTCCGTGCCGCTCACCCGGTATCCTCCGCGCGCTCGATGTCCGCACCCACGGCGCGCAGCTTCTCCTCGATCCGCTCGTAGCCCCGGTCGAGGTGATAGATGCGCCGGACCTCGGTTTCGCCCTCGGCCGCCAATCCCGCGAGGATCAGGGACGCGCTTGCCCGCAGGTCCGAAGCCATGACGGGCGCGCCCGTCAGCTGCTCGACGCCGCGCACCATCGCGGAGTTGCCCTGGAGCGTCACGTCGGCCCCCATGCGCTGCAGTTCGGGCACGTGCATGAAGCGGTTCTCGAAGATCGTCTCCTTGATGACCGAGGCGCCCTTCGCCACCGTCATCAGCGCCAGGAACTGGGCCTGCAGGTCGGTCGGGAAACCGGGATAGGGGTCGGTCTCGACGTCTGCGGCGACCAGTTCGGCATTGGCACGGCTGACGAAGATGCCGCCGTTGCGCGCCTCCCCGGTCGTCCCGACCCGGCGCAGCTGCGCCGCGGCGGCCTCGATATGTTCGATCCGTGCCCCGTCCAGTTCCAGCGTCCCGCCCGTGATCGCGGCGGCCATGGCAAAGGTTCCCGCCTCGATCCGGTCGGGCATGATCGCGTGTTCCGCGCCGTGCAGGCGATCGACACCCTCGACCGTCAGGGTCGCCGTGCCCGCGCCCGCGATCTTCGCCCCCATGGCGACAAGGCATTCGACCAGGTCGGTGATCTCGGGCTCGCGGGCCGCGTTCTCCAGCACCGTCTCGCCCCGCGCCAGCGACGCCGCGAGCAACAGGTTCTCCGTCGCGCCGACGGACACCTTCGGGAAGACAAACCGCCCGCCGCGCAACCCGTCCTTCGCATGCGCGCGGATGTAGCCGGCATCGACCTCGATCTCGGCCCCCAGCGCTTCGAGGCCGGAGAGGTGGATATCCACCGGCCGCGTGCCGATGGCGCAGCCGCCGGGCAGGGAAACGGTCGCTTCGCCCTCGCGCGCAACCAGCGGGCCCAGGACCAGGACCGAGGCACGCATCCGGCGCACCAGGTCGTAGGGCGCGGTCGTGCTGGTGATCGCGCCTGCGGTCAGCGACATCACCCGGCCGGTGTGCCCGCCATTGCCCGCATGCCCCTCCAGCGAGACCCGCACGCCGTGCTGGCCCAGCAGGTTCGCCATGGTGGTGATGTCGGCCAGGTGCGGCACGTTCGAGAGCACGAGCGGCTCGTCGGACAGCAGGCTTGCGGCCATCAGCGGCAGCGCGGCGTTCTTGGCCCCTCCGATGCGGATCGTGCCGTCGAGCGTGTGCCCGCCCCTGATCGTGATCTTGTCCATGCGGTCTCCCGCAACCCGGGTTACGTTTCGCCGCCCTGCGATCGCATGCCAATGCGGCGGTTCGGTGGCAGCGTCAGAGCCTCGGCACCGTGATGCCGCGCTGGCCCATGTACTTGCCCTTGCGGTCGGCATACGACACGTCTGGCGCCCCCTCGCCCTTGAGGAAGAGGAACTGGCACGCCCCCTCGTTGGCATAGATGCGCGCGGGCAGCGGCGTGGTGTTCGAGAACTCGAGCGTCACATGGCCCTCCCACTCGGGCTCGAGCGGGGTGACGTTCACGATGATCCCGCAGCGCGCGTAGGTCGATTTGCCGAGGCAGATCACCAGCACGTCGCGCGGGATGCGGAAATACTCGACCGTGCGCGCCAGCGCGAAGGAGTTGGGCGGCACGATGCACACGTCGGTCGTGCGATCGACGAAGCTCTTCTCGTTGAAGTTCTTGGGATCGACCGTCGCGGAATCGACGTTGGTGAAGATCTTGAACTCTTCCGACACCCGCGCGTCGTAGCCGTAGGAGGACAGGCCGTAGGAGATCACGCCCTCGCGGGTCTGCTCGTCCACGAACGGCTCGATCATGCCGGTCTCCTTGGACATCTTGCGGATCCAGTTGTCGGGCATGATGGGCATGAGGGGCCTCCACGCGGCGGGCGCCGCCGCTTCCCGCTTGTAGCGAATGGCCCGGATGCCCTCAAGCGGCCCCGGTGGACAACTATTTCCGAATATTTATCAACGGCTTGTGCCGCGCTCAGGCTCCGTCGCCGCCCCCTGATTCGGGACTCGGGCCACGCTGCGCGCGGCGCTGCGCGTTGCGCCGCCTGAGGTTCTCGCGAAGGGCCGCGGCCTGGCGCTCCTCGCGTTCACACCGCTTGCTCCCCGTGTCTGCCGGACCGGCCGGCGGCGCGCCTTCCGGTTTGTCGTCCGGTTTCTCGTCCGGCCCGCCGGTCATCCGGCCGACGCCGCCGCGACCAGTTCGACCTCGACCATCCAGTTCGGCGCGGCCAGGGCAGAGACCATCACCAGGGTCGATGCGCATTCGTGTCCGCCCGACCAGGCGTCGCGGATGTCGCGGTATGCCGCCAGGTCGTCGCTCGACGTCAGGTAGGCGTTGAGGCGCACCGTGTCCGACACCTCCATGCCCACGGCGGCGAGCGCGGCCGTCAGGTTGCGAAAGACCTGTTCGCACTGACCCGCGAAGTCGTCGGGCGTGTTGCCGTCGGCATCCATGCCGACCTGGCCAGAGACGAAGGCGAGGCGCGTACCGTCCGGCACCTCGACGATGTGGCTGTACTTGCTGGCCGGAGCCGGCAGCGTGCCGGGATTGACGAGATTGAGCATGGTTCCTCCCCAGTGAATTCCCCGTGACTGGCGGCTCACCCGTCCTGCGCGTCGAATGCCGCCTCGGCGGCGGACACTTCCAGGCCAAGCGCATCGCAGATCTCGCCGATGGTCACCCGTTCCTCGGGGCTGTCGCGCCCGTCGGCCAGGCTCATCGCGACGGAGATCCGCAGCAACAGGTCCGCCGCGCCGTCAACCTTCGTTCCTGCCGCGACCGCTCCCAGCAGATCCGACCGGCCCGCCGCGCCGCCGTTCGTCAGCCGCTCGACATGGGCATCGAAGGCGTTGACCACCTCGTGGGGGTCGAACAGGCGCAGTTCGGACAGGCTCTCGATCACCGCGTCGAGGCGCGCGCGTTCGGAAAAGCTCACCTCGCCGTCGGCGGTAGCGACAAGCGCGCATGCGGCCGACACCGCCTCCAGGAAGGGGCGGCGGCGGTGGCGTTCCAGTTCATTGCGAAAACGGTCGAACACGATGTCCTGCCC
>JAYPUG010000118.1:0-6701 GCA_038133965.1 Rhodospirillaceae bacterium
GCATAGGTCGTCACCCGGCCCGTCGCGATCACTTCCAGCCCGTCCTCGGGCTGGACCTCGAGGCGGCCGGCCGTGCCCTTCCAGCAGACACCGTCGATCATCGCGTCGGCGTCCTTCAGGGTCATGTAGAGATGTCCGGAGGCGGCCCGCTTGAAGCCCGAAACCTCGCCACGCACCCGCACATAGCCGAACGCGTCCTCGACGGTGCGCTTCACCGCACCGCTGAGCTCCGCGACCGACAGGACGGGCGGCTGGTTGTCGCCGGCAAGCAGGTCGTCAGCCGCGGCGGTTTCGGGGGGTGTCCGGTTCATCGAATCGGTCCCATGATACAGACTTTCGGGCTCCAACGAAGGTCTCACGGAAGGTCAGGACGGATGCGCATCCTCGTTGTCGGCGGCGGTGGCCGCGAACATGCGCTGTGCTGGGCGATCGCCGCATCGCCGCTCTGCGACAAGCTGTTCTGCGCGCCCGGGAACGCCGGCATCGCCGCAGACGCGGAATGCGTCGCCATCGGCGCGGAGGACGTGGATGCGCTGGTCGAGTTCGCCACATCGCAGCAGATCGACCTGGTCGTCGTGGGCCCCGAGGCCCCGCTGGTGCTCGGCCTGGTGGACCGGCTGGACGCGGCGGGGATCAAGGCGTTCGGGCCGAGCGCCGCGGCCGCCATGCTCGAGGGCTCCAAGGGCTTCATGAAGGATTTGTGCGCGCGCCACGGCATCCCCACCGCCGCCTACGGGCGGTTCGGCGATGCCGAGGCCGCGAAGGCCTATATCCGCGAACAGGGCGCGCCCATCGTGGTCAAGGCCGACGGACTTGCCGCCGGCAAGGGGGTGACCGTCGCACAAACGGTCGAGGAGGCGCTCGCCGCCGTCGATCAGGCAATGGGCGACAAGGCGTTCGGCGACGCCGGCGCGGAACTCGTGATCGAGGAATTCATGGCGGGCGAGGAGCTGTCCTTCTTCGTCATCGTCGATGGCGAGACGGCGCTGCCTCTTGCCGGCGCCCAGGACCACAAGGCCGTCGGCGACGGCGATACCGGCCCCAACACGGGCGGCATGGGGGCGTATTCGCCAGCGCCCTCCCTGACAGAGGACCTGCAGGCCAAGGTGATGGAACGGATCGTCGGCCCGACCGTGCGCGGCATGGCCGCGGACGGCCACCCCTATCGCGGCGTGCTCTATGCCGGACTGATGCTCACGGACGAAGGCCCGAAGCTGCTGGAATACAACGTCCGGTTCGGCGACCCGGAATGCCAGGTCCTGATGATGCGCCTGCGCTCCGACATCGTGCCCGCGCTGGTCGCGGCGTGCGACGGCGTGCTGGAGAGTTTCGACCTGCGCTGGTCGGACGAGGTGGCGCTTACGGTCGTCCTCGCCGCGAACGGCTATCCCGGCTCCTACGAACGGGGCACCGAGATCGGCGGTCTCGACGCCGCAGCGGATGCCGGCGCGGTCGTGTTCCACGCGGGCACGAAGGCCGATGGCGGGCGCGTTCTTGCCAACGGGGGCCGCGTCCTGAACGTGACCGCGAGCGGCGCGACGATCACACAGGCCCAGGCCAACGCCTACACCGCCGTCGATGCGATCGACTGGCCCGACGGGTTCTGCCGCCGGGACATCGGCTGGCGCGCGGTAGCGCGGGAACGCCAGGACGGCTGACCGGGCCCGGCTAGCGCCGGCCCGAGAAAAACTCCTTCAGCAGGGTCCCGCACGCGGCCTCTTCCAGTCCGCCGACGATCTCCGGCGCGTGGTTGCAGGTCGGCTGGCCGAACACGCGTGCACCGTGTTCCACGCCGCCGCCCTTCGGGTCGTAGGCGCCGAACACCAGACGTCGGATCCGCGCAAACGCGATGGCCTGTGCGCACATCACGCACGGCTCCAGCGTCACGTAGAGGTCGCAATCGGTCAGCCGCGGCGCACCGCGCAGCTTCGCGGCCGCACGAATCGCCAGTATCTCGGCATGGGCCGTCGGATCGCGGTCCGCCTCAACCCGGTTCCCGGCCGCGGCCAGCACGGCACCCGTCGCACCATCGACGACGACGGCGCCCACCGGCACGTCGCCGATCTCGGCCGCCCGGCGAGCCTCGTCGAGGGCCTGCGCCATGTATTTCGCCGCGTCCATGGCGGCGACGGTGCCCCCCCGCCGGTCAAATTGCAACGACGCGAAATCCGGGCGTAGAGTGCGCGCCATGTCACGAAGCACGTCACAGCCCGTCATCGGCATCACGCTCGACAGCGAGGGCGCGGGCGGCTACTCGAACCTGCCCTGGTACGCGCTGCGCGAGAACTATACCGACGCGGTGAGCGCGGCCGGCGGGCTGCCCGTGCCCCTGCCCCACGAGCCCGAACGCGCGGCGGCCTATCTCGACCTGATCGACGCGCTGGTCGTGACGGGCGGCGCGTTCGACGTGGATCCCTCGCTGTTCGGCGCGGGCGAACGGCACCCGACCGTCGTCACAAAGGACCGGCGCACGGCCTTCGAGCTTGCAGCCACGCGCGGCGCGCTGAAGCGCGACATGCCCGTGCTCGGCATCTGCGGCGGCCAGCAGCTCCTGCACGTGGCGCTCGGCGGCACCCTGATCCAGCACATCCCCGACGAGATCGAGGGCGCGCTCGCCCATGAGCAGCCCAACCCGCGCGACGAGCCGGGGCACAGCGTGGCTGTGGTGGCCGGCACCCTGCTGCACCGGGTGGTCGGCCGCGACACGCTGGAGGTCAATTCCGCCCATCACCAGGCGGCCCGGGACGAACCGGAGGGCCTGGTGGTCAACGCACGCGCCCCGGACGGGGTGATCGAGGGCATCGAGGCACCGGACAAGCGCTTCTGCCTGGGCGTGCAGTGGCACCCGGAATACGGCGTGTCGGCGGGCGACAGCGCGATCTTCAAGGCCTTCGTCGCGGCCGCACGCGGCTGAGTGCGACAACCGCCATGAATGACGCGCCCACCAACGCAGAGCGGATCGCGAAGGTCATCGCGCGGGCTGGAATCGCATCGCGGCGCGAAGCCGAGCGCTGGATCGCCGAGGGCCGGGTCACGCTGGACGGAAAGACCGTCGCCTCGCCCGCCCTCAACGTCGCACCCGACGCCGATATCCGCATCGACGGCAAACCTTTGCCCGCGCGCGAACCGGCACGCCTGTGGCGCTATCACAAGCCGCGCGGCCGCCTGACCAGCCGAACGGACCCCGAGGGACGTCCCACGATCTTCGCCGACCTTCCGCCCGCGCTCGCCAACGCGAAGCCGATCGGGCGCCTCGACATGAATTCCGAGGGCCTGCTCCTGCTGACCAACGACGGCGGGCTCGCGCGGCGGCTCGAACTTCCGACCACGGGCTGGCTGCGCCAGTACCGGGTCAGGGTCCACGGCCGGGTGGACGCAAAGGCGCTGGCGCGCCTGGAGGCGGGCGTGACCATCGATGGCACCCGGTTCCGCCCGGCGCATGCCGCGCTCGAACGCCAGCTCGCGACCAACGCCTGGCTGACGGTTTCGCTGCGCGAGGGAAAGAACCGCGAGGTGCGCCGCCTGATGGAGCATGTCGGCTACACCGTCACCCGCCTGATCCGGACGGCCTACGGCCCCTTCCAGCTCGGCAAGCTCGAGCGCGGACAGGTCCGCGAGGTGCCCGCACGGGTGATCCGCGACCAGGTGCCCGGCGAATGACCGCCCGGTCCGGGCGGCTCCGCATCGTCGCCGGCACCCATCGCGGACGCCGGATCGAGGTCCCGCCGGGCGATGCTGCGCGCCCGACCGGGGACCGGGTGCGCGAATCCCTGTTCTCGATCCTGGAGAGCGGACGCGCGGGCATACCCGAGCTCGCCGGCGCGCATGTCCTGGACGCGTTCGCGGGGTCCGGTGCGCTCGGCATCGAGGCGCTGTCACGCGGGGCCGGTCATACCACCTTCTTCGACACCGACCGGTCGGCCATCGCGACCATCGAGGCGAATGTCGATGCGCTGGGCCTGTCCGACCGCGCGGTCATACGCCGCGCCGATGCCCTGCGCCCGCCTGCGCCGGGGGCCGACGCGTGCGACTTCGTCTTCCTCGATCCGCCCTACGATTCGGGTATGACCCAGACCGCCGCGAAAGCGCTCACCAATGCCGGATGGGTCGCCCCCGACGGGCTCCTGGCGGTCGAGATGCGGCGCGGCGACACCTTTGCGACACCCCCTGGATTCGAACGGATCGACGGGCGCACATATGGTGATACAGAGTTGTTTTTATTGATTTTTATTGGGTAGGCCCTACGAAGTCATACGAGTATGACTTTCGGCACACCGGCCCCGTCAGCGCCGCCCGAACAGCCGTTCGATATCTGCCAGGTCGAGTTCGACGTAGGTCGGCCGACCGTGATTGCACTGGCCGGCATGGGGTGTGACTTCCATCTCGCGCAGCAGGGCATTCATCTCGTCACGGTTGAGTCTGCGCCCGGCCCGGACACTTCCGTGGCACGCCATCGTACCGCATACATCCTCGAGCCGTTCCTTGAGCGAATGGGCCGCGCCGATCTCCGCCAAGTCGTCCGCCAGGTCACGGATCAGACCCGCAACGTCGGTATGACCGAGCAGCGCGGGCACCTCGCGGACGACGACCGCGCCGCTCCCGAACTTCTCCAGCGTCAGGCCGAGCTCGGCCAGTTCGTCGGCACGCGCGGCGAGGGCGTCTGCGCTCGCCTCGTCGAGTTCGACGACCTCGGGCAGCAACAGGCCCTGGCGCGAGACCCCGCCATTGGCCAGCGCCGCCTTCATGCGCTCATAGACGAGGCGTTCGTGGGCGGCGTGCTGATCGACGATGACCAGACCGCTGGCGGTCTGCGCGACAATATAGGTTTCGTGCAGCTGGGCCTGGGCCGCACCCAAAGGGTAGTCGCCAGGCTCGACGGCTGCCGCCACGGCGGGGTCGGGTTCGCGAAGCGCGGCCTGCGGCGCACCGTCCAAGCCGGGAAGTCCCGTACCGTCCGCACCCGTTTCCGCGTGGGGCGCATAATACCGGGCCGCCGCTTCGGCCAACCCACGGGGCAGATGCGCGGGTCCGCCGTAACCGCGACCCGGTGGTGGAGCCAAAGGCGCGCCCGGCGCACCGTTACCGGCACGGAAGGCCCCCAGCGCCGCACCGGAGACGGTCGTCGAGGCCCGGTGGCCGGCTTCGGCGAGCGCATGGCGCAGCCCCCCGACGATCAGCCCGCGCACGACACCTGGGTCGCGGAACCGCACCTCCGCCTTGGCCGGGTGCACGTTCACATCGACCGTCTCGGGGTCGAGCGTGACGAAGAGCGCCACCAGCGGATGGCGGCCGCGCGCGAGGAAATCCTGGTAGGCCCCGCGGACGGCCCCGGTCAGCAGCCGGTCGCGCACCGGGCGGCCATTGACGAACAGGTACTGGTGCCGGGCCGTGTTCCGGTTGAGGGTCGGCAGGCCGGCGAAGCCCGAAAGCCGGATTCCGTCGCGCTCGGCGTCGATTTCGAGGGCGTTTTCGGCGAAATCGCGGCCCATCACGTCCGAAAGGCGCCGCAGCAGGCCCCCCGTATCGTCCACCAGGTCCGCCACGGCCGCGCTTTCGAAGCGCGTGCGCTCGCCGTCGCCGATGGAGAAGGCGATTTCGGGATGCGCCATCGCCAGCCGCTGCACCACATCGACCGCATGGTCCATCTCGGTCCGCTCGGCCTTGAGGAACTTGAGCCGCGCCGGCGTCGCATAGAAGAGATCGCGCACCTCGACATGGGTGCCACTGGAAATACCCGCCGGCTGGACGGGTGTGACCTTCCCGCCCTCGACCCGGATCTGCCAGCCGTCCGCACCCGCAACACGCGAGGAGATCGAAAGCCGGCTAACTGAGCCGATCGAGGGCAGCGCCTCCCCGCGAAAACCGAGCGTCGCGATCCGCGTCAGGTCGTCGTCCGCGAGCTTCGACGTGGCATGGCGCTCGACCGCGAGGGCCAGCTCCGCTTCGGTCATCCCGCAACCGTCGTCGCGCACCGAAATCAGGGTCCGGCCGCCATCGCGCAGGATCGTGTCGATCCGCCGGGCAGCGGCATCGATCGCGTTCTCGACCAGTTCCTTGACGGCCGAGGCCGGCCGCTCGATCACCTCGCCCGCGGCGATCTGGTTGACGATCGTGTCGGGAAGCCGCCGGATGGTCATGTCGGCACACCGCCACCGCCGTCCGCGAGGCGCCGGCGCGCGCGTTCCTTGCCGTCCTCGACGGCAGGCTGGTCGAACGGATCGACACCCAGCATGAACGCCGTCGTCACCGTCTCGAGCATGAAGTGGGCCATCAGCGCGCCCAGCGCCGCCTCGTCCACCCGTGCCACGGAGATGCGGCGCACGGGGCGGCCATGGGCACACAGGCTCTCGATGGTCGCCTCCTGCTCGGCCGCGAGGAGATCGCCGGTCGTGTGTCCGGCCAGGTACTCCGCCCCCGCAAGCGCCGCGAGATCGGGCGGAACCCGCTCTCCCCGGCCCGCCAGGTCATGGGTGATCAGGGTGAAGATCTTGTCCGCGGGGCCGTCGAGCCAGAGCTGGAGCTGACTGTGCTGATCGACGGACCCGCGCGCATCGACGGGCGTGGTCCCCAGCCCGTTCTTGCCGAGGCTCTCGGCCCAGAGCTGGCGGTACCAGCGCGCCAGCGGCGCCAGCGCGTCGCCATAGGGCATCAGCACCGAGGTCCGCACCCCGTGGCTGCGCAACAGGGCGAGGGCGCAGGCC
>JAYPUG010000119.1:0-726 GCA_038133965.1 Rhodospirillaceae bacterium
CGTACGACGACCTGGACGATGGGAATCACCCCCTTCCGCACATCTCGGCCCGGAAACTTGCGTTTTCGATGCCGTCCCCAACGGGGAGGCGCCTTCTAGCACGCGGGTTGCGCGGGTGCCAAGGGCGGATTCCGGCGCTTGCGACGCACGGGATCAAGCCTGCCCGGCGCAGCTGCGTCGAGTGGGAGGCAGGCCGGCGTACTGCCGGAGCCCGGGAGATCCGGGCGGTTGCCGCTGTGACGTCCGAGACCATGCAAATCCGGAATGCGGGTCCGGACACCGCCGCGAGAGCGGGGGTGATCGATACGTCCGGCGTCATCCGGAAAATACCCTAACGTATTGGAATAAAGACGATTTCCAAATGTCAGTTCGGTGTGTGGGGTAGGCTTCGACAGAAAAACGCCGCATTTGTGCCCTAGATAGTTCCCCCGGCACCCCCACATTGGTGCCGGTTACGGTTTCGCAGTAGCATCGCGGGAATCCACAACAGGAAGGATACTTGCCTGTGTTCGACCGGCTCGAACGGAAACTGGTCCTGGCGCTCGGACTGTCGCTCGCCCTTTCGGGTGCAGCGCTGGCCCAGGGCGTGACAGGTGCCGATCCGCATGCCCGCTCGGTCGTCACCGACGATTGCGAGGCCCGGGAGGTCGATTACCGGGACGACGAGAGCCTTACCCGCGAGGAGCGCATTGCGCGCATGGATCGCGCCTTCACCCGCTCGCTCAA
>JAYPUG010000119.1:736-4603 GCA_038133965.1 Rhodospirillaceae bacterium
ATTCGCCGAATGTCAGTCGGAACAGGCGGCCACCGCGTCGGGTGGCGCATCAGGCGGCGGCGACAGTGGTGGCGCGGGGGATGCGGGCAACGGCGAGAGCGGTTCGGGCGGCGAGGGGCTCGGCGCGGGTTCGGTCGCCGCCAGCGACATTTCGGGAAGCGATGCGCCTCCGGGTGCACCGTCGACCGCCAGCGCGAGCACGGCTGCCGGCGATATTGCGGGCACCGAAGTGCCGCCGGGCACGGCGGACAGCAGTTCGGAGACCGTGGCGGCACGTACCGATCCGGGCACGACGTCGACGCCTGTTACGGACCCGCAGGTTGGTGGTACATCGGAGACAGACAAAGAGGCGGACCCGGGCGGCACGGTACCGGCAACGCGGGACGTGGCGCGCACGGAAGCAAACGGACGCGTGCCCGGCGACATTCCGCCGGCCGACAACGACAGCGTGCTTGAGGCACAGATACGTACGGCGGCGATGGAGGAAGAAGATCCCGAGCTTCGCAAGAGGTTGTGGGACGAGTATCGCCGCTACAAGGGGTTGCCGCCGGCCGACTAGGCGGACAGGGGAGCAAGAGGATGGGTGGAATCTTCCGCAAGATGGGCATCTATGCCGTGATCGCGTGTTTCACGCTCACCGGCTGCGTGACCAACAACCAGACCGGCTCGACAGGCGGTCCCAGCGTGGGACCGCGTATCGCTTCGTTGTTCGACCCCACCGGGAAGGCAGAGGTCGATCCGGCCAAGCCGCGGCTCGACGTGATCGTGCCTGTCTTCGATCCCGGGCTGTCGGAAGAGGCGGAGAACTATGCCGAGGAGGGCGTGTGGCCCGAGTTGCGCCGTGCCGAGGCGAACCGCTTTGCCATCAAGCTCAAGCAGGCGCTTGAGGAAACGGGCGCATTCGCTGCGGTGCGCGTGGCACCCGACGAAACGGCAACTGGCGATCTCTATGTTCTGGGCACGATCGTCGAGTCGACCGGCGCGGACGTCGAGATCCGGATCGAGGTGGTGGACATCTCCGGCAAGTCCTGGTTCGTGCGCAGCTTCGACCACGAGGTGCCGGAGGGCTTTCACCAGAACCAGCGCAACGACGGGATGGATCCCTACGATCCGGTGTTCGAGGAGGCGGCGAACCGGGTCGTCCATGAACTCGACGAGTTCTCGGTCGCGGAGCTCGAAACGCTCGGGCGCATCACCGAGTTGCGGTTTGCGTCGAGCCTGTCGGACGAGGCCTTCGCCGACCGGTTGGCGGGGAGCGGCGGCACGGTCGAGTTGGTCAGCTTCCCGGCCGAAGACGATCCGATGCTGCAGCGTACGCGTGCCGTGCGGGTGCGCGACCAGCTGTTCGTGGACGGCCTGCAGGACCACTACCGCACCTTCAGCGACAATATGCAGGACAGCTACCTGATCTGGCAGGAGCAGAGCCAGATCGAGATCCTGGCGCGGCGCGAGGCAAACGAGGCGGCAGTCGGACAGGCCGCCGCCGGCGTCGCGATCATCGCACTCAGCGTGCTTGCCGCGATCGCGGGCGCACGTTCGGATTCTTCTGCCGGCCAGACCGCCGGTATCACGGCGGCTACGGTGGGCGGTGTCGCGGGCGCGACGCTCCTGCAACAGAGTTTCCGGACGAGCGAGGAAGCTTCGATCCACCGCGAGGCGCTTGAGGAACTGGGCGAATCGATCGATATCGATCTGGGTCCGCAGGTGATTGCCTTCGAAGAGGAAACGGTCGAACTGACGGGCAATGCGCGCGAGCAGTTCGCCCAGTGGCGCGAGTTCCTGCAGCGCATCTTCGAGGAAGAGAGGACACCGGCGGTCCAGCTCTAGCCCGCCCGGTTCCCGGTAACAGCGCCGACGATGTTCCTGGACAGGCTTGAAAGAGAGGCCCGAAAGGCCAAGCGCCGTCAGGCGCGCTTTGCCGTGGCGCTGGCCGGCGTGGCGATTCTCGTCGCTGTGTTCGTGGTCGGCGTCGTTTCGACGAACCTCGATCTTGCAGGCCTTTTCGAGGGCGGGGACGAGGCGCCGGTCGCGACCACGTCCCGAATAACGGCGCCGGCCGGAACAACGCGGCGTCCGCTGACGCCGGGCGAGCGGATCGGCCGGCCGGCGGAACTCGCGCCGACGTCGGACGTTTCGGCACCACCCTCGCCACCGCAGCCGGCCCCGTCCACGGAGCCGCCGCGCCCCGATCCGGCAGACGAACTTGCCCGCGAGCGTTTCAAGGATGCGCTTGCGATCTTCCGCGAGGAGATCGAACCCCTCGTCGCCGATCCGTCCTTTGCAGCCTGGAACGCGGCCGCACAGGCCGGGATTCTCACCGGCAAGGAAGCCGCGGTCACGGCCTTCGGCGAGGCGCGCTACGCGGACGCGTTGGCTGCACTGGAGGCCGCGGACGCGACCGCGCGACGAGAAATCGCGGCGCGCGATGCCGCGTTCGACGAGGCCCTGCTCGGGGCCCGGCTCGCCTATGAGGGCGACGATCCCGACCGCGCGAACGCCAGGATTGCCGAGGCGCTGCGCCTGAGGCCGGAGTCGACCGAGGCACAGGCGCTCGCCGCGCGTATCGCCCGCCTGCCGGAGTTGCTGGCCGAGACGAATGCCGCCGCCATTACCCGTGTCGAGGGCAATCTCGAGGCCGAGGCCGCTCACCTCGCCGCCGCCCTGGCTATCGACCCCACCCGGCAAGAGCTAGTCGACCGTCTGGCGGCCGTGCGGGCCGAGATCCTCGAGCGGCGTTTTACAGGACACATCGCGGCTGGCCTCGACGCCGTCGCCGCTCGCGACCTCGGCGGTGCTCGGCGGAACCTCGAGGGTGCCCGCGCGGTCTTCCCCGAACGTGACGAGGTGGCCGTGCTTGCAGCTCGGATCGCGGAACTTGCACGCGCTCTCGATATCGAACGGAACGTGGCGGCGGCCGAGGACGCGGCTCGTAACGACGACTGGCCGCGTGCCGAGGAACGGTACGCAGACGCGTACCGGCTGGCGCCCGACAATGCCGCCCTCGGCGATGCGCTGGCGCGTGCCAAGGCCATCAACGCGCTCGCGCGTACGATCGAGTCCTTTCTCGCCGCGCCGGATCGGTTTTCGTCGGAAGGCGTGACGGTGCGCGCGAAGGATGCGGTCGCGCAGGTCGCGTCACTTGGCGAGGCGAGCCCGTCCCTCGCGGCGCGCGCCGACGAACTGTCCGCGCTTCTTGCTGCGTATGCCCGCAAGGTCCCGGTGCGAGACGTTTCTGACGGGCTGACGACGATCACCGTGCGTGGCGTCGGGCATGTGGGCGAGACCACGGGCCGGACGATCGAGTTGCGTCCCGGACGCTATACATTCGAAGGTACCCGCGCGGGGTTCCGCTCCAAGCTGGTGAACATCGACATCCCGCCTGGCGCAGAGAACGTGGTCCTGGAAATCGTCACCGATGAACGAATTTGAACGCACACTCGCCCGGGCCCGCCGGCGCCAGATCTGGTTCTACATCGCGGGAGTGTTTCTGCTCCTCGCGGTCGCGGTCGCGGTTGCGGGCACGCTCGTCTCGACCAACGCCACCAACCTGAGGGTCCTGCCCGAGAACGTGACGGAGGCGGCATCGGTCGAGGTGACGTCGGGTCTCGCGGTCGCAGTCGGGCCCACAATCTACGGTTTCACCCGCACCCCGGGAGTGTCGGTGCGCGCCGAGGGCTACCGCGAGGCGCGGCTGATCCTGCCCGCCGAAGCGCGGGGGCGGACCTTTGATGTCGTGCTGCAGCCTCTTCCGGCCCGCCTGCGGGTGACGACATCGCACGGACTCGAGGACACGCGCTGGTCCGTGAACGGAGGTGAGGTTTCCCTGGCGCCCGATATCAATCTGGAACTCGAGGCGGGCACCTACAC
>JAYPUG010000119.1:4613-6659 GCA_038133965.1 Rhodospirillaceae bacterium
CCGAACACCGCTACTTCATGCCGGTCGGCCGTACGGTCGCGCTCGCGCGGGGCGAAATACGGGATCTGAAGCTCGAACCCGAACCGGTGGTGGGCAGGTTCTCGATCGCCTCGGCGCCCACCGGTGCGACGGTCATCGTCAACGGTGAGACGGTGGGCCAGACCCCGATCAACTTCACGCGGCCCGGCGGCCGGTACCTGATCCGGCTGGAGGCGCCCGAGCGCGCACCGGTCGAGGAGGAGGTCGAGGTTATCTATCCCCTGTCCGACGTGCCGCGGGTCTATGCGTTGCGGCCGCTGCCGGCACACCTGACGTTCTCGCTCTCGCCGGCAGGGGGGCAGTTGCTCGTGGATGGACGGCGCGTGTCGCCATCCGAACCTCTGCGGGTCACGTCGCGCGAGGATCATACGGTCACCTACTTCGTGGACGGGTATCGCGGCGCGCGCGAAACGCTAAACCTGGCGCCGAACGAGATCCGGCAGGTGAACCTGCGCCTTGAGCCGCGGTTGGGCACGGTCGAGATCCACGCCGAGCCCGATGCCCGTATCCTCGTTGACGGGCAGGAACGCGGGATCGGCAACGCCACCGTCGAGCTGACGGCGGTGCCCCACCGGATCGTCCTGGAGAAGCCCGGCTACCGGTCGATCGAGCGGACCGTCACGCCGTCCGACGGCGGCCGCGTGGTCGTGCGCGAGACCCTGTTGCCCGAGGCGGCGGCACGCCGTGCCGAGGCGCCGCGCAGCTATACCAACAGCGTTGGGGTCGAGCTGATCCTGTTCGATCCCGGTACTTACACCATGGGGGCGCCGCGCCACGAGCCGGGCCAGCGCGCCAACGAGTTCGAGCGCCGGATCGACCTGACGCGATCCTTCTATGCCGCCCGCCACGAGGTGACGAACGCCCAGTTCGCCGCCGGCGGCGGCAGCGCGGGGGCGGTGCCGAACCACCCCCTGACAGATGTGTCCTGGCTGGATGCTGCACAATTCGCCAACCGACTGAGCGCGCGCGAGGGCTTCGCGCCCTTCTACCGGATCTCGGGTGGACAGGTGCGTGGCGTCGATGGAGATGCGGACGGCTACCGGCTGCTCACCGAGGCCGAGTGGGAGTGGCTGGCGCGCCGTGCCGGCCGACCGGCCCGAACGATCTTTCCGTGGGGCGACGACGCCGTGGTCCCCAGGGACGCGGGCAACATCGCCGACGAGCAGGCGAACGGCATAGCCCGGGTTTTCGTGCCCAACTACAATGACGGCTTCGCCCGGCTCGCGCCCGTCGGCAGCTTCCCGGCCGAGTCCTCGGGCCTGTTCGACCTGACGGGCAATGTCAGCGAATGGGTGCATGACTGGTACTCGCTCGATCCGCCGGTTCCCGGCACCGTCGCGCGCGACCCGCTGGGCCCGGATTTCGGCGATGCGCACGTGATCAAGGGGTCGAGCTGGCGTTCGGGCAGCCGTACCAACCTGCGCGCGGCATGGCGCGACGGTTTCCGCGGCACGCGCGACGATGTCGGATTCAGGATCGGGAGGTATCTCGGTGGCTAGCACCCTCAGGACCCGGATCGCAAAACGCCGCCGCCGGCGCACCCTCGCGCTGGCCGTCGCCATGGCCGCGGGGCTCGGCCTGCTCGGATTCGCGTGGGCGCAGTCCGCGCCGCCCGGCTCCTTCAGCCTGAACTCGCCCGTCTCCTTCCCCGTCGATATCTGAGTGCGCACCATGAAATCCGCCGCAAAAAGCATCATCGCCCTGGTCGTCTCGATCGTCGTCATCCACCTGTTCTATGTCGGCTGGGTCTGGCCCGTTTCCGCCGAGGAGATCGAGGCCGCGAACGCCGCGGGCAAGAGCGCGCCGCGCACCATCGCGGTCATCCTCAAGGACTGGGAGCAGGAGATCGCCCTGATCCTGATGCTGTGGGGCGTGTATCTGATCGGCGAGAAATGCCTGGCGATCCTGCGTGACAACTACCTGTTCAAGGTCGATCTCCTGGACGGGGCCTCGGGTGGAGACGGCGACCTGTCGCGCACCCTGGAGGCGCTCGACGCGCTGCCCGAC
>JAYPUG010000120.1:0-5507 GCA_038133965.1 Rhodospirillaceae bacterium
TCAGCTTCACTGTGGGAGCGATTAGAAACGTGATGGATATGACCTTAAGTATATTTTTATAAAATCGCATAACTAGTTTTTCTCTCTATCTACATGAATTTTATGCGCGCGCGCCACGAGGTCTCTCACGGCGGTGCGGACGGCCCTGTTATCGACCGGATCTGCGAGCGTCGAGAACCAGCGGCCAGGCGGATTTCGCCCGCCGGCACGGTTCCAACTCAGCCCCCGCAAAACGGTCTCAGCATCCTGCGGCAGGATTTCGGGGATTTTGTGACCGTTCAGCACCGCCCAGACGCCCGCCCAGCAACGCGCAACACTCCAGGGGTTATACCCCCCGCCGCCCGTTATCAGAACTCTCGGCGCAAGTCCGAGTGCCGCGGAAACCGCGCTCCACAGCGCGTTGTTCGTCAGTTCCATCCGGCTGAGCGGATCGTCGGCCAGCGCATCCGCGCCGCATTGGATCACAACGATTTCGGGCCCATACGCCCGCCCCAGAGGCAAAACGACCTCGCCCACGATCAAGGCGAGCTCGCTGTCCCGCAGACCGCGTGGAACGGGAATGTTACACGCCGTGCCGCACTCGGTGTCGTCGAGCGCACCGGAGAACGGCCAGCGTTTCTCCTCGTGGATCGAAACGGTCAACACGCTCGGATCGCCAGCGAAGGCGTCCTGGACGCCGTCACCGTGGTGCGCATCGAAATCAAGGTACAGGATCCGGCGAAATCCCAGATCCTTCAATCTGATAATACTGATCGCCAAGTCATTGAAATAACAGAAACCACTGGCCCGGTCGGGTCGCCCGTGATGGGTGCCGCCCGCGGGGCTGTAAACGATGCCGCGAGACACCCGTCCCAGCATGTCCGCGGCCATCAGAACCGCCCCGGCCGATATGGACGGCCGCGTGTACATGGTGTCATGGATCGGGTTTTCGAGGCGCCCGAGATTGTAGCGCTCCCGGTCGGCCGCGTTCAGCACCCCCTCCCGCTCCCCGCGACGCAACGCGTCGAGGTATGCGGGGTCGTGAAACCGGGCTATTTCGGCGGGGCTCGCGGGGCCGCTCTCGTTATAGGCGTCATCAGGCCGCCAGCCTGGCGCGCGGCAAAGATCGATCGTGGCTGGGACGCGCGGGACCGAAAGCGGATGTTTCGGGCCGAACGAGGAACGCCGGTAGATGTCGTTGCCGATGAACATCGGGCGCGGAAGCCGGGTTTCCGCCGTCTCGGCCGGCACACTGTCCATCAGAACCTCGAGCATGCTCTCCCGTACCGTGGCGCGCCCGGATTGGCAATCACCGGCATTGACCGGCGTCCCCTGCCCACATATTAGTGATCGGGACCACAGGGGAGCCATCGTGGCTGAGAGGTTCCGTGCGATTGCGGAACGACCCTCAGGACCTGATCCGGTTAATGCCGGCGGAGGGACGTGGAATTGCCGAACGACCGCCCCGAACCAGACACCGCCGCAAGCGCGCGCGGCCTCGTCGTTCGCGGCCTGGAGCTCGCATGGGGCGCGCGGGTCCTCGTGCACGAACTCGCGATCGAGGCCGCGCCGGGAAGCTGGACCTGCCTGCTCGGCGAAAGCGGGGTCGGCAAGACGACCCTGTTGCGGACAATCGCCGGCCTCGAACCCGTCCGGGCATCCGGGCATGTCGCAACCGACCGGGGCGACCCCACCGCGGGTTTGGCTGCCTACATGGCCCAGCAGGATCTGCTGCTTCCCTGGCTCACGGCAACGCAGAACGTGGCGCTGGGCGCGCCTTTGCGCGGCGAAAGGCCCGATTTCCCGCGCGCACTCGAACTGTTGGCGCATGCCGGCGTCGCCGACCGCGCCGAGGCTCGACCCGCGGAACTTTCCGGCGGCGAACGTCAGCGGGTCGCCCTTGCACGTACGCTCATGGAGGATCGCCCGATCGTCCTGATGGACGAGCCCTTCTCGGCACTGGACGCAATCACCCGCACGCGCCTGCAGGATCTCGCGCGCAACCTCCTGGCCGGGCGCACTGTTCTCATGGTGACCCACGATCCGTTCGAGGCACTTCGTCTCGCGGACGAAATACATGTCCTCAAACGCGGAAAACACACGCAAGAACAGATAATTAGACCTTCAGGGCCAGCACCGCGCGATCCAGCTGACCCGGCATTGCGTGAAGCCTACACGGCTGTGATGAACCGGCTGGCGCTGCAACCCGATGAGAATGACACGCAAGGGGACGTGCCATGAGGGTACTGCGCCCCATCGCGGTCGCTGCGGGCATTCTCGCGGTCTGGCATCTGGTCGTGAGCCTTTTCGAGGTCGCACCCTTCATACTGCCGGGGCCGCTCGCCGTGATCGCCGTCGCCGTCGAGCGGGCCGATACCCTCGTCGGCCACGCCGGCGTCACCCTGGCTGAAATCCTGCTGGGCCTTGTTCTCGGGACCTTGTTGGGCGCGGCGAGCGCTCTCGTAATGGCATACTTCCGGCGCGCCCGGTCCTGGCTGCTGCCTGTTCTCGTCGTCTCGCAGGCCGTGCCCGTCTTCGCGCTCGCGCCCGTGCTGGTCCTCTGGTTCGGCTACGGCATCGCCCCCAAGATTGCGATGGCAACCCTGATCATCTTCTTCCCCGTGACGGCCGCGTTCTACGACGGATTGCGGCGCACGGAGCCCGGCTGGGTCGATCTCGCCCGCACCATGGGCGCCTCTCGTGCTGCGATCCTCCGCCAGATCCGCCTGCCGGCCGCCCTGCCGGCGTTCGCATCGGGGATGCGCGTGGCCGCCGCGGTGGCCCCGATCGGCGCCGTCGTGGGCGAATGGGTCGGCTCGTCGGCCGGGCTCGGCTACTACATGCTGCTGATGAACGGGCGGGTTCAGACCGATGCCATGTTTGCGGCCCTGCTGGTCCTCGCGCTGCTTGCCGTTGTAATCTACTTCCTTGTCGATTTCGCGCTGCGCCGCTTGATTTCTTGGCAGCCGGACATCGACCCCACCTCACGGAAATAACCTGAGAAATAGTTCTTACTATCATGAAATTATTCGCTTTTTCGGCCTTCCTCATCCTGTTTCTCAACAGCATGCCGGTGGCCGCAGCCGAGAAGCTGACGGTCATGCTCGACTGGTTCGTGAACCCCGATCATGGCCCGCTCTACGTCGCCCTCGAACGCGGTGAATTCGCCCGGCGCGACATCGAAGTGGAGCTGATCGCGCCTGCCGATCCGAACGACCCGCCCAAGCTGGTTGCCGCCGGGCGCGCCGACCTGGCGATCTCCTACCAGCCGCAGCTGCACCTGCAGGTCGCTGCCGGCCTTCCGCTCGTGCGGGTCGGCACCCTCGTCGCCACGCCGCTCAACTCGGTGGTGGTGCTTGCAGACGGCCCCGTGAAGTCCATCGCCGATCTCAAGGGGCGCAAGGTGGGCTTCTCGGTCGGCGGATTCGAGGACGCGCTCCTGGGTGCGATGCTGGCCAAGCACGGGCTGGCACTTGACGATGTGGAACTGGTGAACGTCAACTTCACGCTTTCGCCGTCCCTGATGAGCGGCCAGGTCGATGCGGTCATCGGTGCATACCGGAATTTCGAGTTGAATCAGATGGATATCGCGGGCCGGCCGGGCCGCGCTTTCTACCTCGAGGAGGAAGGCGTGCCCTCCTACGACGAGCTGATCGTTGTCGCCAAACGCGACCGCGCGGCAGACCCCGCCATCGCGGCATTCATTGATGCGATCGAGGCCGCCACACAGTTCATGGTGAACCGGCCCGACGAGGGTTGGGAGCTGTTCATCAAGGGCCGCAAGGAACTGGACGACGAGCTCAACCGCCGCGCATGGCGCGACACGCTCCCACGCTTCGCCTTGCGCCCAGGGGCGCTCGACAGGGCGCGTTACGCGCGGTTTGCCGCGTTTCTCGAGGGGCGCGGACTGATCAAGGATCCGCCGCCGGTGGAGAATTACGCCATGGAAGTGCGCTAGGGCGACTTCGCAGCCGCAGGAATAAAGACGCCCTCGGCCAGGTCGGCCGCGGCCTGTTCGGCGCGGCGTGCGGCATCCTGCTGGCGCCGCCAGAGCTCCGCGTAGGCACCGTCACTGGCCAGCAACGCGTCGTGGCGCCCGCGTTCGACGATCTCACCGCCGTCCAGCACGATGATCTCGTCCGCGTTCACCACGGTAGAGAGCCGGTGCGCAATGACCAGCGCCGTCCGGTCGGCGGCAACCCCTTCGAGCGCGGCCTGGATTTCGCGCTCGGTGTGGGTGTCCAGCGCCGAAGTGGCCTCGTCGAACAGCAGAATTCGGGGGTTTTTCAGGATCGTGCGGGCAATCCCCACGCGCTGCTTCTCGCCGCCCGAGAGCTTGAGACCCCGCTCGCCGACGCGGGTGTTGTAGCCGTCCGGCAGGCCCATGACGAAGCTGTGGACCTGCGCCAGCCGCGCGGCCTCCTCCACCTCGGCCGGGCTCGCATCCGGGCGCCCGTACTGGATGTTGTAGTAGATCGTGTCGTTGAACAGGACCGTATCCTGGGGAACGATGCCGATCGCGGCGCGCAGACTGTCCTGGGTCACGTCGCGGATGTCCTGACCGTCGATGGTGATGCGGCCTTCGCCGATGTCGTAGAACCGGAACAGGAGCCGCGAAATCGTCGATTTACCGGCCCCGGACGCGCCCACGATCGCCACCGTCGAACCCGCCGGCACCTCGAAACTCACATCCTTCAGGACGGACCGGCGCTCGTCATAGGCGAACGAAACCCCTTCGAACCGGACCACGCCGTCCGAGACCTCCAGCGGCCGGGCATCCGGCTTGTCCGCAACCTCGCGGTTGACGTCGAGCAGCCCGAACATCGCCTCCATATCGACCAGCGACTGCTTGATCTCGCGATAGACGAACCCCAGGAAGTTAAGCGGTTGAAACAGCTGCATCATGTAGAGATTGACAGCCGTGAACGCACCAATGGTCATGCTGCCGTCGGCCACGCGGAAACCGGACAGTACGAGCAGGACCGTCATGCCCGCGGCCATGATCAGGCCCTGCCCCACGTTGAGCATCGACAAGGTCGTGAGGCTCTTGACCGCCGCCGCCTCGTAACGCTGCATCGACACGTCGTAGCGCCGCGTCTCGTGGGCCTCGTTGCCAAAATACTTGACTGTTTCGTAGTTGAGCAGGCTGTCGATGGCCTTGGTGTTCGCCTCGGTGTCGCTCTCGTTCATCGCGCGGCGGTACTTCAGCCGCCATTCCGTGAACGAAAAGGTGAAGGCGATGTAGATCAGCACCGTCACCAGGGTGATCAGGCTGAACACCACGCCGAACAGCGACCAGAGGATCGCGCACACCAACGCGATTTCCACCAGGGTCGGCAGGATGTTGAACAGCATGAAGCGCAGCAGGAAATCGATACCCTTGATGCCGCGTTCGATGGCCCGGCTGAGGCCGCCGGTCTGCCGGTCCATGTGGAACCGCAGCGACAGCGCGTGCAGGTGGCGGAACACCTTGAGCGCGATGGCGCGGATCGCACGCTGCCCCACCTTGGCGAAGACGAAGTCGCGCA
>JAYPUG010000120.1:5517-6637 GCA_038133965.1 Rhodospirillaceae bacterium
TCGCGCAGTTCCGCGAATGCCTGCTGGCCCACCCGGAGCAGGCCGTAGCCGATCAGCAAGGCGACGGGCACGGCGACCGCACCGGCCGCCTGGCCGCTTTCGAAGGCGTCCACCGCCCTGCCGAAGACGGCGGGCACGGCAACCGTTGCCACCTTCGCGGCCACGAGCAGGACAAGGGCGAGAGAGACCCGGAATCGCAGTTCCGGTTGCCCCTTGGGCCACAGATAGGGCGCCAACGCGCGGATCGCGCGCGCTTCCGCGCCGGGCAAACGTTCGTTTGCCCGCCCGCCGGAATCCGAGGGGCGTCGTCGTCTTGCCATGCCGGTTATTTAGGCCTGCACGCTTCCGAAGACCAGCGGGCGGAGGTCGCTTCGCCACCACCGGGAGGTCGCCCGACTGAACGAGGACGGCGGGACGAAGACGGCGGGCAATGCCGCACCACAATAGTCCGGCACCAACTGGCCGAGATGCATCGGACACGATCCGCAGGGTGCTCGAGAACGGCACGGCCGAGGACGCCGAGGACGCCAAGATTGACTGACGACCTCCATGTCAGTGTGGAACCCGGTCAAATCATCAAAAACCGGACACGCGGGCCTTGCCCGGAACGTTTCGGTGCACTAGATGAAAATGGTTCGCGAGCCCGGAGGCGGGCCCGCAACACCCGGCCGGTGATAACCATCACCGCGCGATTGCCGATAACGTGGAAAACGCGGTCGTCTCGCGACCACCCGATGCACGAAAAGCCGCAAAAGCGGCGTGTGTAGCGGCCACGCGGTAAGCTGCGGCATCGATTTTCCGGGGAGATGGGAGGAACGTACGACCGATGCTGGCCGCGACGCTTGCACCTTTCGTCCTGGGCGTGTGCGCACCGATGGTGCGTCGCGTAGCCGGTGACTACACCGGCTGGGTGCTCGCCGTACTGCCGGCCGCGTTGACCGTTTATTTCGCGCAGTTCCTCGGTCCCGTTGCGGCGGGCGAAACGCTCTCCTTCTCGACCGAATGGATTCCCGCACTGGGTATCGCCCTGTCCTTCTATGTGGACGGGCTGAGCCTGCTGTTCGCACTGCTGATCAGCTTCATCGGCACCTTCATCGTGCTGTACGCCGGCGCTTACCTT
>JAYPUG010000121.1:0-6611 GCA_038133965.1 Rhodospirillaceae bacterium
ATATTGATGAGTGCCTGGATGCCGAACTGGACGAGCAGGCCCGAGACGGCCAGCAGGATGAACAGGTTGTTTTCGGACATGGCGCGGGCCAGCCCGCGCAGCACGATGAAGGCGAACAGCGCGACGATCATCAGGGTGACGATGAGGCCCAGCTCCTCGCCCGCGACCGCAAAGACGAAATCGGCGTGCGCATCCGGCAGCACGGCCTTGACCTGACCCTCGCCCGGACCACGCCCGAACAGGCCGCCGGCGGCGAAGGCCTCGATCGAGCGCTCGATCTGATAGGTGTCGCCCGATTGCGGGTCGATGAACCGGTCGATCCGGCTGGCGACGTGCGACAGCGTGAAGTAGGAGCCGATCAGGCCCGAGACGCCCAGCACGACCAGTCCGCCGACGAGCCACATGGGCAGGCCGGCCAGGAAGAACTGGGCCATCCAGACCGCGGTGATCACGGCGGTCTGTCCGAGGTCGGGCTGAGCGATGACGAGGCCCGCCACCAGCGCGAACAGGCCGGTACAGATCAGGCGGCCGGGCATCCGGGGGTCGTGCGCGGCTTCCGAGAACAGCCAGGCGGCGACGACGGCGAAGGTGGGCTTCACCAACTCGGTTGCCTGCAGCGAGAATCCGGCGACCGAAAGCCAGCGCCGTGCGCCCTTGATCTCCGCCCCGATCAGCAGGGTCGCGATGAGCAGCAGGACCGAGACGGCGAACGCGATCACCGCGACACGCCGGACCTGCACCGGGCTCATTGCCGACACGACGACGATGATGCCCACCGCGACGGGCAGGAGCATGAAGTGCCGCTTGATGAAGTAGAACTCGTCGAGCCCGATCCGCTCGGCGACGGCGGGGCTGGACGCGGCCGCCAGCAGCGCGCCGAAGGCCATCAGCGCCGCAATCGCGACGAGGCTCCAGCGATCGACAGTCCACCACCACTGGCCCAGGATCGAAGTATCGGCGCGGGTGAACGGGGTCATGCCGCGCCTCCCGCGTTGCGTGGCGCGAAGCCGTCGAGGCCGCCTGCGAGGGCGCGGAACGCGTCACCACGCGCCTCGAAACTCGCGAACTGGTCGAACGAGGCCGCGGCCGGCGAGAGCAGGACGACGGACGGTTCGGGGTCGCCCGCCGCGGCCTGTGCGGCCTGCGAAACCGCAGTCTCGAGGTCGCCGACGCGGGTTGCGGTCACCTTTCCCGTCAGGGTCTTCGCAAACGTGTCGGCCGACTCGCCGATGAGGAAGGCCTCGCGAACGCGGCCGAACCATGGTGCCAGCGGCTCGATGCCACCGGCCTTCGCGATCCCGCCCGCGATCCAGTAGATGTTCTCGTAGGCCGCGAGCGCGCGGGCGGCGGCGTCGGCGTTGGTCGCCTTGGAATCGTTGACGAAGCGGGTGTGACCGCGGACGCCCACTAGCTCCTGGCGATGCGCGAGGCCCGGGAAACTGCGGATCGCGACTGCGATGTCCTGCGGATTGGCATCCGCAGCCGCGGCGCGGCAGGCCGCATAGGCAGCAGCGGCGTTCTGGACGTTGTGTTCGCCGGGAAGCGTTTCGATCCCGGCCAGCGAAAGGATTTCCGCGGCGTCGCCGTCGATATCGTCGATCAGCCGGCCGCCGCACGCGTGGACCCCGCCGGCACACGCCTCCCGGGTCGAGACGGGGATCACGCGCGCGCGCCCTGCGGACCGCAGCGCGTCATGGATCTCGCGACCGTAGTCGTCGTCGATGCCGACAATGGCCGTGTGGGCGTCGGCCTGGCCGGCGAAAATGCGGCGCTTGGCGGCGACATAGCCCTCCATGCCGCCGTGCCGGTCGAGATGGTCGGGCGTGATGTTCAGCAGGACCGCGACGTCGAACACGGCTGAGGCCAGGAGCTCGAGCTGGTAGGACGACAGCTCGAGGACGTAGGTGCCCTTTGGCCCGAGCGGCGGCAGGGACAGCGCCGGTGCGCCGATGTTTCCACCGGTCGCGCAGCGTTTGCCCAGCCGGTCGAGGATGTGGCCGATCAGCGCGGTGGTGGTGGACTTGCCGTTGGTCCCGGTGATCGCCACGTGGCGCGCCTCGCGCTCGGCACGGACCAGGAGCTCGTTGTCGCAGACGATCTCGCAGCCGGCATCGCGCGCGCGCGCGACCACGGGGTGCGTGGTCGGATGGCCGGTCGGGATCCCTGGGCTCAGCACGAGCGTGCCGACGCCGCCGAGGTCGGCCGTGGAAAGGTCGCACGGGGCGATGCCGCGTGTTGCGGCGCCGTTGCGCCGGTTCTCGTTGTCGTCCCACGCGAGCACGTCCGCGCCGGCACGGCGCAGCGCCGTCGCCGCGCTCATGCCCGACACGCCCAGGCCGAGCACGGCGACGCGGCGGTCCGCGAAGGCCGCCAGGTCGAGCGTATCGTGCGTGGAGATCGCGTTCACGCCGTCACCTCAGCTTCAGGGTGGCGAGGCCGATCAGCGCCAGCACCGTCGCGATGATCCAGAAACGGATCACGATGGTGGGCTCTGCCCAGCCCTTCTGTTCGAAATGGTGGTGCAGCGGCGCCATGCGGAAGACGCGGCGGCCGGTCATCTTGAACGAGGCCACCTGGACGATCACCGAGACCGTCTCCAGCACGAACAGTCCGCCGATGATGGCGAGAACCAGCTCGTGCTTGGTCACCACGGCGACCCCGCCCAGCGCGCCGCCCATGGACAGCGAACCCGTGTCGCCCATGAAGACCATGGCCGGCGGGGCGTTGAACCAGAGGAAGCCCAGCCCGGCGCCGACCAGCGCGCCGCAGAACACGGCCAGCTCGCCCGCGCCCGGGACGGAGAAGATGAGCAGGTAGCCCGAGAAAACCGCGTTGCCGGCCACGTAGGAGATCAGGCCGAAGCAGCCGGCCGCGATCATGACGGGCACGATGGCCAGGCCGTCGAGCCCGTCTGTGAGGTTCACGGAGTTCGACGCGCCGACGATCACGAAAACGGCGAAGGGCACGAAGAACCAGGACAGGTCGATCAGGAAGTTCTTCACGAAGGGCAGGGCGAGGCCGGTCGAGAGCGGGTCCGGCGTGATCTGGACGATCCACCAGGTGCCCGCGGCGGCGACCGCGATCTCGGCCAGGATGCGCACGCGGCCGGGAATGCCGCCCGAATGCGCGCGCGTGAGCTTGCGGTAGTCGTCGGCGAAGCCGATCGCGCCGAAGCCGACGGTGATCAGCAGCAGCGCCCAGACATAGCCGTTCGTCAGGTCGGCCCACAGGAGCGTCGAGACGATGATGGCGAGCAGGATCAGGAAGCCGCCCATCGTCGGCGTTCCCGCCTTCTTGAAGTGTCCCTGGGGTCCGTCCTCGCGGATGGGCTGGCCCTCGGGTTGCTGCTGGCGCAGCCAACCGATGACCCAGGGGCCGAACAGGAAGGCGACGACCAGCGATGTGACGACGGCCCCGCCGGCCCGGAAGGTGAGCGAATTGAGAAGGTTGAAGAGGATGAAGTCGTCGGCCAGCGGCGCGAGGAGGTTAAACAGCATGATTGGCCTCCTGGCTGCCGCCGTTCTCCAGCGCGCCGAGCGCGTTGACGATCGCCGCCATGCGGCTGCCGAGCGATCCCTTCACGAGCACCACGTCGCCGGGCTGTACCGCGTCGCCGACGAGGGGGGCGAGGGCAGTGCTGTCGGGCGCCTTGCCGCCGCGCATCGAGGCGGGCAGCGCGTCGTCGAGCGCGCCCATGTTCTCGCCGGCACAGAAGACCAGGTCGATCCCGTGGGTTTCGAGGTCGCTTGCCAGCGCGGCGTGCAGCCGGGCGGCGTGGGAGCCGAGCTCCAGCATGTCGCCAAGAACGGCGATGCGGCGTCCGCCGTCGGCCGGGCGCGCTTCGCCCAGAACCGCGAACGCCGCGCGCATGGAAGCCGGGCTTGCGTTGTAGCTGTCGTCGATCACCGTCAGGGTGCCGCCGTCGAGAGCGATGCTCACGCGCGCACCGCGGCCGCGTGGCGCAGAAAGTTCGGCGAGCGCGGCGGCTGCGCGCTCGATGTCGCCGTCGAGCGCCGCGACTGTGCCGAGCACCGCCAGCGAATTGTGGACCCAGTGGCGGCCCGGTACGTTGAGCCGGTAGCGCACGATCCGGTCCTCGACAGCGGCAACCACATCGCTGCCGGCCTCGTCGAGCGTGCAGTCCGAAAGCCGCGCCTCGGCCTCTGGATGCGCGCCGAAGCCGATGACGCGCTCGAGCCCGCGCGACCAGGCGCGTGCCGCGAGGATCGCGAAATAGACGTTGTCGCGGTTGAGCACGGCGACGCCACCCTTGCCCATGCCGTCGAAGATTTCGGCCTTGGCATCGGCGATGGAGCCGACATGCTCGAAGAATTCGAGATGAACCGCCGCGATGGTGGTGATCAGGCCCACATGCGGGCGGGCCAGCGCGGACAGCGCCGAGATTTCGCCGGGATGGTTCATGCCCATCTCGATCACGGCGTACGCCGCGTCGCGCGGCATGCGCGCCAGCGTCAGCGGCACGCCGATGTGATTGTTCAGGTTGCCCTGCGTCGCATGGGTCGGCCCGAGCGCGCCGAGCGCCAGCGCCAGGGCTTCCTTGGTACCCGTCTTGCCCACCGAACCGGTCACAGCAGCAATGGCGGCGCCGCTGCGGTCGCGCGCGGCGCGGCCCAGCGCCGCGAGCGCGTCCAAACAGTCGTTCACGACGACGAGCGCGGCTTCGTTCGGCACGTTCTCCGGCCGGCGCTGCACGATGGCCGCGGCCGCCCCGGCGGCCAGCGCGTCCGCGACGAAGGCGTGGCCGTCGAAATTGTCCCCGGCGATGGCCACGAAGATGTCGCCGGCCTGGCAGGTACGGCTGTCGATCGACACGCCCAGCGCGGCCCAGTCGCCGCCGGTCGCGTCTCCGGCGGTCGCAGTGACGACCTCGTCGCGGGTCCAGAGGTTGGCCGGGCCGGTCATGCCGCCACCTCGCCGCCGAGTTCCATGACGAGCCGTCCGGCGACCTCGATGTCGTCGAACGGGAACGTCTCCGCGCCGACGATCTGTCCCGTTTCGTGGCCCTTGCCCGCGATCACCAGCACGTCGCCGGCCGAGAGCGTGGCGATGGCGCGGGCGATGGCGTCGGCCCGGTCGCCGATCTCCTCGGCGCCGGGGCAGGCCGAGAGGATCTGCCGGCGGATCTTCCCGGCTTCCTCGCGGCGCGGATTGTCGTCCGTCACCACCACGCGGTCGGCGCGCATTGCCGCGACCTCGCCCATCATCGGCCTCTTGCCCGGGTCGCGATCGCCGCCGGCGCCGAAGACGACGTGCAGGCGTCCGTTTACGTGCGGGCGGATCGATTCCAGCGCCGTGTTCAGGGCGTCGGGCGTGTGCGCGTAATCGACATAGACCTGCGCGCTGTTGCCGAGCGTGCCGATATGCTGCATGCGCCCGCGCACGCCGCGCAGATGGGCAAGCGCCCCGAAGGCGTCCACCGGGTCGGCGCCCGTCTCGACCGCCAGGGCATAGGCCGCCAGCGCGTTATAGACCTGGAACCCGCCGATCAGGCCGAGGCGGGTCTCGAAATTCTGTTTGCCGACCGTCACGCAGAGGCGCAGCCCGGTGGGCAGTGCGCTGACGTCGGCGATGTGGATGTCGCTCGTCTGGACACCGAAGGCCCGCACGCGGTGGCCGGTGTTGCGGCACACGTCGGCGACGGCATCGAAATGGTCGGAGTCCGCATTCAGGACGGCCGCCGCACCGGTCGGCAATAGATAGCGGAAGAGCCGCAGCTTGGCCGCGAAATACGCCTCTTCGGTCCGGTGGTAGTCGAGGTGGTCGCGGGTCAGATTGGTGAAGGCCGCGGCGGCGAACTGCACGCCATCGAGACGGTACTGATCGAGCCCGTGCGAGGAGGCCTCGAGCGCAAGATGATCGACGCCTGCATCGGCGAGCCGGGCCAGGGTGGCGTGCAAATCGACCGGATCGGGCGTGGTCAGGCTGGGGCCGGCGGCGAACCCGTCGGCATCGATTCCCAGCGTGCCGAGCGAGCCCGACTTGTGTCCGAGATGCGACCAGATCTGGCGCGTGAAGCCTGCAACCGACGACTTGCCGTTGGTGCCAGTGATTCCGACCACCATCCGGGGCTGGCGTCCGTAGAAACGCGCCGCAAGCTTGGCGAGGGTGTGGCGGGGGTTCTGGTCGGTGATCAGCGCGGGACGGTTGTCGTTCGGCGTCTCGATGGCCGTGCCTTCCGGGGCGAGGACGGCCACCGCGCCGCGCGCGATCGCGTCGGCGATGAAGTTGCGCCCGTCGGTGCCGGAGTTCTCGGTCGCGCTCGGCAGGGCGGCGAACAGGTATCCCGGCTCCACCCGGCGGCTGTCGGCGGTGATGCCGGCGATTTCCGTATCGAGCATCCGGGGATCGACGTTGCGCATGGCCGCCACCAGCTCAGTTAGCCGCATCGGACCGGTTCCGTTCGGCCGGCTGCGCGAGGGCGTTTATGGCGACGAGCCGCCGGATTTCCGGTGCGTCGCTGTCGAGCGGCGCGATGGCGAAGAGCGGGGCCATGCGCGCGATCACGCCGCGCACGACGGGGGCGGCGGTCCAGCCGCCGGTGGCGTAGTTGAAGCTTTCGGGAATGCCTTTCGGCTCGTCGAGCATGACAT
>JAYPUG010000122.1:0-6596 GCA_038133965.1 Rhodospirillaceae bacterium
CAACACAAGCATGCTGACCGACGCCGACCGCGAAGCCATCGCGACCTACCTGAAAAGCCTCGCTTCCGCCCCCGGCAATTGATATCGAGGGCGCGCGAAACGCGTTCCTCCAACGAAACAGCGAGAGGCCGAAAATGCCTGCCTATTGGCTTGCCCGTGCAAAGATCAACGACCCCGTGGCCTACAAGCGCTACACCGACCCGGTGCTCGACGTCCTTGCGGACTACAACGCCCGCGTCCTGTCGCGAGGCAGCGAATACAAGGTGCTCGAGGGCGAGACCCAGTACGAGCGTTTCATCGTCGTCGAGTTCGATTCGATGCAGGATGCCGAGGCCTGCTTCAACTCGCCGGGCTACGTCGAGGCCGCGAAGCACCGGCGCGTGCCGGGCGTGGCGACGAACGAGCTGGTCATCGTTGCCGGCGGCGATTCCACCCCGCGCTAGCGCGGGCTAGGACGCGTTCGCGAACTCCGGAAACAGGCCGGCCAGCCCTTCGCGGCTCGCCGCGCACACGCCGCGCTCGGTGATCAGACCGGTCACGAGCCGCGCCGGCGTCACGTCGAACGCGTAGTTGCCCGCGGGCGTGCCGTCGGGCGTCAGCTGCACAGACGTGATTTCGCCCGCCTCGGTACGCCCACTGATGTGGGTGACTTCGCTCTCGTCGCGTTCCTCGATCGGGATGTCGCGCACCCCGTCCTCGATGGACCAGTCGATCGTCGGCGACGGCAGCCCGACGTAGAACGGGACGCCATTGTCGCGGGCGGCGAGCGCCTTGAGATAGGTACCGATCTTGTTGGCCACGTCGCCCGCCGCGGTCGTGCGGTCGGTGCCGGTGATGTACAGATCGACCATGCCGTGCTGCATCAGGTGCCCGCCCGCATTGTCGGCGACGACCGCGTGCGACACGCCGTGGCGCCCCAGTTCCCACGCAGTCAGGGCGGCACCCTGGTTGCGCGGGCGCGTTTCGTCGGCCCAGACATGCACCGGGATGCCCAGGTCGTGCGCCTTGTAGATGGGGGCGAGCGCCGTGCCCCAATCGACCGTGGCCAGCCAGCCCGCATTGCAATGGGTGAGGATGTTGACCGGGCCGTCACCGGCGTTCCGCTCATGCGCCTCGCGGATCAACGCCATGCCGTGATCGCCGATGGCGCTACAGATCGCGACATCCTCGTCGCAGACCTCGGCGGCGCGGGCATAGGCGATGTCGGCGCGTGCGTCGCGGGGCTGGCTGCGCAGGCGGTCGCGCATGTCCTCGACCGCCCAGCGAAGGTTGACCGCGGTCGGTCGGGTCGCAAGCAGGGTCGCGCAGGCGGACTCGAGGCCGGCGTCGGAGGCATCCGCGCGCATGGCCAGCGCCATGCCGTATGCCGCCGTTGCGCCGATGAGCGGCGCACCGCGCACAAGCATCGCGCGAATGGCATGTGCCGCCTCGTCGAGGGTTTCGAGTCGCACGATCTCGAACCGGTGCGGCAGCCGGGTCTGGTCGATGATTTCGACGGTCCAGCCGTCATCCGCAAGCCAGATCGTCCGATAGGCCTGTCCGTTCACCTTCATACGTCGCCCGCCTTTCGGATCAGGAAGGTAAAGACCCCGTCCCCTTCCCGGCTTTCGACCAGCGCATCGCCACTCGCCTCGCAGAAATGGGCGAAATCGCCAACCGCGCCCGGGTCGGTCGCAATGACCTCCAGCAGCGCGCCTGCATCCATAGCCTTGAGCGTCTTCTTTGCCTTGAGCACGGGCAAAGGGCACTTGAGACCGCTCGTGTCGAGCGTCTCGTCCGGGATTGTGTTCGATAAATTCGACATGCGTGTTCGTTGACCGGTTTTCTAATATACGAATACACTCATGCGAATGGACCCAAACGAACTTCAGGACAAGGCCGAAGAGGCGAGCCGATTGCTGAAATCGCTCGCCAACGAACGGCGTCTGCTCATTCTGTTCCATTTGAGCCAAGGCGAAAAGTCCGTGGGCGAACTCGAACCGCTTGTCGGTCTGAGCCAGTCCGCACTTTCGCAGCACCTGGCTCGGCTGCGACGGGATTCACTCGTCTCGACGCGCCGCAGCGCGCAGACGATCTTCTACTCGATCGACAGCGAAGAGGCGCAGGCCGTGCTCGGCACCCTCTACGAAATCTACTGCGCCACTGAAGAGGCGTAGCGCCAAAGCGGGCCCGCAAACCAGGAAAGAACCAGGTCATGTCCGACATTGAGGAACAGGTGGTCATGCTGACGCCCACGGAGGTGAAGGCGCGCATCGATGCGGGCGACGCCTACGTTGTGGATGTGCGCGAAGCCGACGAGTTCGCGGAAGCACGCATCGCCACCGCGAAGCTGGTGCCGCTGTCTACTTTCGATCCGGCCGAAATCGATCCGCCCGCGGACAAGATGCTCATCCTCCATTGCCGGACCGCGCGTCGGTGCGGCCTGGCCGCGGATCAGCTCGTGGCGTCGGGCTATACGGGCAAGATCCACCGCATGGCCGGCGGCATCGTCGAATGGCGCGAGTTGGGACTCCCGGTCGAGACCGGACCCGAGAACTGATACCGCGGAGGAACAAGGCATCACTCACGCGGTTACGGCACGTTAGGACCCGATGAGCATCTACCTTCCCATCGCCGAGATGTCCGTCGACGTCTTCCTGATTCTGCTTATGGGCGGTGGGGTCGGCTTCCTTTCGGGTCTGTTCGGTGTCGGTGGCGGCTTCCTGATGACGCCGCTTCTCATCTTCATCGGCATATCGCCGGCGGTTGCCGTCGCAACGGAAGCGAACCAGATCGTGGCCGCCTCGGTGTCGGGCGTCCTTGCGCACATGCGCCGGCGAAATGTCGATTTCAAGATGGGCGCGGTACTCACCGTCGGCGGTTTCGCGGGCTCCGCGGTCGGCGTGTGGATATTCACGTTCCTGCGCGAGATCGGCCAGGTCGATCTGCTGGTGCAGCTCAGCTACGTGGTCTTCCTCGGCATCGTCGGCGCGCTGATGCTGTTCGAGAGCGCGCGCGCCATCCTGCGCAACCGGTCGGGTACGGCAACGCGCGGCAAGCTCCACCAGCACACCTGGCTGCACGGCCTGCCGTTGAAGATGCGCTTTCGCCGTTCGCGGCTCTACATCAGCGCACTCCTGCCGCTGGGAATCGGCTTCTTCGTCGGCATTCTGGCCGCGATCATGGGCGTGGGCGGCGGCTTCCTTATGGTGCCCGCGATGATCTACCTGCTCGGCATGCCGACCTCGGTCGTGGTGGGCACGTCGCTGTTCCAGATCATCTTCGTGACGGCCAACGTCACCTTCCTGCAGGCGGTGAACAACCAGTCGGTTGACGTGGTTCTGGCTCTCCTGTTGCTGACCGGCGCGGTGATCGGCGCGCAGCTGGGGACCATGGCGAGCGGCAGGCTGCGCGGCGAGCAGTTGCGCGGGCTTTTGGCGCTCCTGGTGCTCGGTGTCTGCGCGAAGATCGGGATCGAACTGGTGGCAACGCCGGAGGACCTCTATTCGATCAGCGAGACCCCGGGGTTCGGACTTTGATCGCCGTGCCGCATATCGTACCGCCGGCGCGCCTGGCGCGTTGGACGCGAAGTGCGCTCGTCATCTGCGCTCTGTTTGCGGCGCTGCAACTGCCCGCAAGCGCGCAGCGCGACGATGCGCTGGCGATCGACCTCAGCGATGACCTGATCGGGATCAGCACCGGCTTCACCGGCGCGGATGTGCTGCTGTTCGGCGCAACGGAGGGCGTGGGCGATGTGGTCGTCGTGGTCCGATCGCCGAGCAGCCGCGTGCTCGTGCGGCGCAAGGCGCGGATCGCAGGGATCTGGGTCAATTCCGACGAACTTGCCTTCGACGACGCGCCGGGCTTCTACAACGTGGCCTCGTCTCGACCGCTGGATGAACTGCTGTCCGAAGACGACCGCATCGCGTTGCAGATCGGGGTAGAGAACATCGGTTTCCGGCTGCACGACGCCCTGTCGGCCGATGAAGAGGATGCGTTCCGCGCCGCGCTGGTGCGCAACAAGCAGCGGAGCAGCTTGTACTCCGCGGAACCGGGCATCGTCTCCTTCGAGGGCAACAGGCTGTTCCGCACCCGCATCTCCCTTCCCGCAAACGTACCCACCGGGCGCTACCAGGTGAGCGTGCATCTCGTCGCCAATGGCGCCGTTGTCGGCACGTCGCAATCGTCACTCGATGTCCGAAAGGTCGGTCTTGAAGCGAAAGTCACCGAGTTCGCGTTCGAACACGCGCCCCTCTATGGCCTGATCGCCATCGTGATCGCGCTGATCGCCGGCTGGTTCGCCGGTTTCGTGTTCCGTAAGGTGTAGGCCTGATGAGCGACACACAAACACCGTTACCGAACGTCGATCCCAACACGGCAGGTGCGCCCGGCGAACGCCCGGCCATCTTCCTCGTGGTGGTCGACAACTCGCCCGAAATGCACGTGGCGCTGCGCTGGGCCAGCCTGCGTGCACGCCGCACGGGCGGGCGTGTCGGGCTCGTTCGGGTCATCCGCAACGCCGACTTCCAGCACTGGGCAGCAGTCGGAAACCTGATGCAGGTGGAGGCCCGGGAAGAGGCCGAGCAGCTTCTCCAGGAATACGCCGCAGAGGTCTATCGCCTGAACGGCGGAATGCCCGTGCTCTATATCCGTGAGGGCGAGACGAAGTCCGCCGTCGTGGAACTCATCCAGGAAGACGACGACATCCGCATCCTCGTCCTCGCCGCCTCGACGAGCCGGCGCGGCCCGGGTCCGCTCATCACGCACCTGACCAAGAAGGTGATCGGTCAGCTTCGCATCCCGGTGACGATCGTCCCCGGCGGCCTCTCCGACGAACAAATCGACATGCTGGTTTAAAGAGTTTCCATGCCCGACGACATCCGCGGCGACGACCGCTACGAACAGATCGACCTCTCGCCCGAGGTCTCCGACACCGTCAAGACGACCACCTGCTACATGTGCGCGTGCCGCTGCGGCATCCGCGTGCACCTCAAGGACGGTGCGATCCGCTATATCGAGGGGACCAAGGCGCACCCGGTCAACAAGGGCGTGCTCTGCGCCAAGGGCTCGGCCGGGATCATGCAGCACCTGTCGCCCGCACGGCTGACGCAGCCGCTGCGCCGGACGGGTCCGCGCGGATCGGGCGAGTTCGAGCCGATCTCGTGGGAAGAGGCTCTGGAGACGGCGGAAAGCTGGCTGTCGGACATCCGGCGCACCGACCCGCGCAAGCTCGCCTTCTTTACCGGGCGCGATCAGAGCCAGTCGCTCACCGGGTTCTGGGCCACCCAGTTCGGCACGCCGAACCACGCCGCGCATGGCGGCTTCTGTTCGGTCAACATGGCGGCGGCAGGCATCTACACGATCGGCGGATCGTTCTGGGAGTTCGGCGAGCCGGACTGGGAGAACACCCGCTACTTCATGATGTTCGGCGTCGCCGAGGACCACGATTCCAACCCGATCAAGATCGGGCTCGGCAAGCTCAAGACTGCCGGCAACGCGAAGTTCGTGTCGGTCAATCCGGTTCGCACCGGCTACTCGGCGATCGCCGACGAGTGGCTGGGGATCCGGCCCGGCACCGACGGGCTGTTCGTCATGGCCCTGATCCACGAACTGCTGCGTACGGGCAAGGTCGATCTCGAGTTCCTGGCGCGTTACACGAACGCTCACTGGCTCGTGCGCCACGCACCCGGTACGGCAGACCATGGCCTATTCGTGCGCGGACGCGACGGCGCGCCACTGTCCTACGACCGCAACACCGACCAGATCGTCGATGCCACCCGCGCCGATATCGCGCCGGCCATGCGCGGCCACTTCGCGCTGCACGACAACGCCCCCGGCGAGGACGAGGGCGAGGCCGTACCGGCCTTCCAGCTGCTTCTCGACCGCTATCTCGATTCCCGCTACAGCCCCGACGCCGTCGCCGATACCACCGGCATCGACACGGCGACGATCCGGCGGATTGCCGCGGAACTGGCCCACGCGGCCTTCGAACAGGAAATCACCCTCGACATTCCCTGGACCGACTGGGCCGGGCGCAAGCACGAGAAATTCGTCGGCCGTCCGGTCTCGATGCACGCGATGCGCGGCATCTCGGCCCACTCCAACGGATTCCAGACCTGCCGCGCGATCCACGTGCTGCAAATGCTGCTCGGCAGCGTCGATTGCCCCGGCGGCTTCCGCTACAAACCGCCCTTCCCGCGCCCCGCACCCCCGGGCCCCAAACCCGCAGGCAAACCGCACCAGGTTGCGCCCGAGACGCCCATGGGCGGACCGCCGCTCGGTTTCGTGACCGGCCCCGAGGACCTGCTGGTCGATGAAGCCGGCAAGGCGCTGCGGATCGACAAGGCCTATTCCTGGGATGCTCCGATCGCCGCGCACGGGCTCATGCACCTCGTCATCCGCAATGCGTGGGCGGGCGATCCCTACCCGATCGACACACTGTTCATGTACATGGCGAACATGAGCTGGAACTCGTCGATGAACACCTCCGAGACCATGGAGATGCTCACCGACACTGACCCCGAGACCGGGGAGTACAAGATCCCCCGGATCATCTACTCCGACGCGTTCCAGTCGGAGATGATCGCCTATGCAGACCTGATCCTGCCGGACACCAC
>JAYPUG010000123.1:0-5252 GCA_038133965.1 Rhodospirillaceae bacterium
GGTACGCATGCTCGATGCGCTGATTGCCGAACCCCTCGACGAGGGCACCGACCACTTCCAGCCCACGACGCTTCAGATCACGACGGTCGATGTGGGCAACCCGGCAAACAACGTGATCCCGGCGAGCGTCCGCGCGACCTTCAACATCCGCTTCTGTGACCTGCACACCTCAGCCAGCCTCGAGGCCTGGATGCGCGATGTCTTCGACCGGACCGTCGGCGACGGCGGCGACTATTCGCTGGGCATCCGGGTGACGGGCGAAGCCTTCCTGACGCCGCCGGGCCCGCTCAGCGATGCGCTGGCAGGTGCGGTCGAGGCGGTCACGGGACGCCGGCCGGAGCTCAGCACCACCGGCGGCACATCCGACGCGCGCTTCATCAAGGATCACTGTCCCGTCGCGGAATTCGGCCTCGTCGGCCAGACCATGCACAAGGTGGACGAGCATGTGAATTGCGCCGACATCGAGACCCTGACAGAAATCTACCTGAAGGTTCTCGAAACATGGTTCGGGCTCGACGCCTGACCCAACAGGGAGCGCCCGCGCGCCGCCGATGACCCTCCTCGAAGCCGCCCAGGGACTGTTCGGCGCCTGGCGGCTGCTGCACCTCGACCGGACGGGCCTGCAATACTTCCGCGCAACGCGCGAAGGTTTCTGGAACTCGTTCTGGGCCGCCGTGATCGTGCTACCCGCCGACGCCATTTCCAGCGCGCTGTTCGTGAGCGCCAACCCCGGCAACGTCGCCGACGCCGGACCGCTCCGCGTGGTCGCGATCTTCCTCGTGATCTATGTGCTGCAGTGGATCGTCTTTCCGCTGGTGATCGCGGGCTACACCGACGCGATCCAGCGCTCCGAACGTTTCGTGCTGTTCATCATCGCCCACAACTGGGCCAACGTGGTGCGTGCCGCCATCCTGTTGCCCGCCGTCGCCATTTTCGCGGCCGACGGGATCGGCAATCCGGGCTGGGGCGCAGCCGTCTTCTTCGTCTCGCTCGCGGCCATGTGGGTCTATACGGGTTTCGTCGCGCGTGCCGCGCTTGACACGAGCGTCGCGGCCGCCAGCGCCGTGGTGGTGATCGAGATCGTGATCGCGGTGCTGCTGTCGAGCGTGATGGACTGGATGACCGGCCGGGTCTAGGCGGCGCGCCGGCCCGCGCGCAGGGCCATTCCGCCTGCCAGCAGAATCAGCGCCGACGCACAGCCCACCAGGATCGCGAGCGGCCACGCCGTTCCTCCGGGCGCAGCGCTGATCGCCAGCGCACCGAGCGCCGCGCCGCCCATCTCGAATGTCGAAAGCATCGCCGCGCTTGAGCCGCGTCCCGCCGATCCCGCGCGCTCGAATGCGATCACGGGTGCCGAGGCGAACAGCGGCCCCAGCGCCAAGGCGAAGACACCCATCGCGATGGTCAGGTTGGCCGGCGTGTCGCTCCATACCGCGGCCCCCAGCATCAGGAGGCCCGACAGCGAAGCCGAGAAGATGCCGAGCGCGTAGAGTCGGCTGACGCCTACCCGTTCGACGATCCGGTTGGACAGCAGGCTGCCGAGGAAGAAGGCGCCCACGATCGCACCCTGGAAAAGCCCATAATGGCGGGTGGCGATGCCATGCCGGTCGATCAGGATGAACGGCGCCTCGGTGATGTAGGCAAAGATCGCACCCAGCGCGAGACCGAGGGTCGCGGCCACGAAGACGAACCCGCCATTGCCGAGCAGGCGGGCGTAGTTGGCGAGCGCCGCTCCGACCTTCAGCGGCTGGCGTTGCGCCACGGACAGCGTTTCGGGAAGCCGCAGCGCGCCGAGCGCCAGCACGACTGCGATGACGGCAGCGAGCAGGAAAAAGTTCGCCCGCCAGCCGAGCCATTCGAAGACGAACCCCCCGATCACCGGCCCGATCGCCGGAACGACCGCGATGATCATGCCGTATGCGGCAAAGACCTTTGCCTGTGCCTCGTCCTTGTAGAGGTCGCCGATCACCGCCAGCACGACCACCGCCTCGACGCTCGCGGCCGCGCCCATCACAACGCGCGCGGTAAGCAGCTGTCCGATGGACTGGGCGACGGCCGCGCCCAGCGCTGTCAGGGCGAAAGCGGTCATTCCGACGAGGAAAACTGCCCGCCGCCCGAACCTGTCAGCCAGCGGCCCCCAGAAGAGTTGCGCCAGCGCGAAGGTTGTCAGGTTGAGCGCCATGGTGAGCTGCACCGTCGCCGCGTCGGTGCCGAAATAGGATGGCAGGTGCGGCAGAGACGGCGCATAGAGGTCTGTCGAGAGAATCGACGCGCCGCTCGCCGCGATCAGGACCAGAAGGACAAGCCGGGACGGCGATACGCCGGTCTGTGCGGCGGGCACCTCAGTAATCCACGCGCACGAGCGAAAGTCCCGCCGCTGGTGCGGTCGGCCCCGCCGCCGACCGATCACGTGCATCCAGTGCCGCCGCAACATCCGCGCGGGTCCACTTGCCCTCGCCCGCCAGCACCAGCGTTCCCACGATGTTGCGGACCTGGTGGTGCAGGAAGGACGGTGCGGAGGCCGCGACGATCACCTCCTCGCCCGCACGCGACACGTCGAGCCGGTCGAGCGTCTTTACCGGCGATTTCGCCTGACAGATCGAGGCGCGGAACGAGGTGAAATCGTGATGACCCACGAGCGCCTGCGCGGCGTCCGCCATCGCGTCGGCATCGAGCGGGACGGGCACCCACCAGACCTGGCCATCGGCAAGCGCGGGCGGCGGGCGGCGATTAAGAATACGGTACCGGTAGTGGCGCGCGGTCGCGGAGAAGCGAGCGTGGAATTCGTCATCCACCGCCTCTGCCGAGAGCACGCTGATGGGTTCCGCGCGCAGGAAGTGGTTCAGCGCGTCGCGCACCGTATCGGCATCCGTCGGCTTCGCGATATCGACATGCGCGACCTGACCCTCGGCGTGCACACCCGCATCGGTCCGGCCCGCACCCTGGACCATCGCCTCTTCGCCGCAGAACGACGTCACCGCCTCTTCCAGGGCCTGCTGGATCGAGGGACCGTTGTCCTGGCGCTGCCAGCCCACATAGGGGCCTCCGTCATACTCGATGACGAGCTTGAAGCGGGTCATCGGAGTACGGTTCCCGGCGGCACGTCGTTGCCGCGCAGGAACGCATCCACATCCATCGCCGCGCGGCCCGCGCGCTGCACGCGCGACAGGCGCAGCGCGCCCGCACCGCATGCGACGGTAAACCCTTCGTCCAGCACGGTTCCGGGCTCGCCCGAGCCGTCCGCGATGTCCGCCGCCAGCACCTTGATCCGCGTGCCGGCGAGCTCGAACCAAGCGCCGGGCCAGGGCGCAATTCCCCGGACATGGCGTTCGAGTGCCGCGGCGGGACGGGTCCTGTCGAGCCGTTCCTCGCCCTTTTCGAGCTTGTGGGCGTAGGTCGCACCCTCTTCGGCCTGCGCGACCGGCGCGAGCGTCCCGGCCTCGATCCCGGCAAGCGCCTCGACGATCAGCCGGCCACCGATTTCCGCCAGGCCATCGTGCAACGCGCCCGCATCCATGTCCGGCGTGATCCCCAGCGCCTCGCGCAGCAGTTCGGGGCCGGTGTCGAGCCCTTCGTCCATCGCCATGATGGTCACGCCCGTCTGGCTATCGCCCGCAAGCAGCGCGCGCTGGATCGGCGCAGCCCCGCGCCAGCGCGGCAACAGGGAGGCATGGATGTTGATACAGCCGTGACGGGGCGCTTCGAGGATCGGCAGCGGCAGGATCAGCCCGTAGGCGACGACCACCGCCGCATCGAGCTCCAGCGCAGCGAACGCCGCCTGTTCGCCCGCATCCTTCAGTGTCTTCGGTGTCCGCACGTCGATGCCCGCCGCCTCGGCGCGCGCGTGGACCGGTGATTTCCGTTCCTGCTGCCCTCGCCCGGCCGGGCGCGGCGGCTGGGTATAGACGCACGCGATCTCATGCCCCGCCGCCACGAGCGCGTCGAAGGCGGGAACCGAGAAATCCGGCGTGCCCATGAATGCGATACGCATGGCGACCGTCGCTCGAACCTCCGGGGCTGCGTGCGCGCGCAGTCCCGTCTGCGGGTTACGCCTGCTGGCGCTTCAGCTTCTTCATCTTGCGCAGGATGATGTTGCGCTTGAGCGGCGTCAGGTAGTCGATGAACAGGACCCCGTCGAGATGGTCCACTTCGTGCTGGATGCAGGCCGCAAACAGCCCATCGGCCTCGATTTCGCACGCCTTGCCGTCGGGGTCGAGAAAGGAGACCCGGATCTCGCGCGACCGCGACACCTCGGCATAGTGATCGGGAATCGACAGACAGCCCTCTTCGGCCAGGACTTCCTCTTCGGAGCGCCAGACCAGTTCGGGATTGATCATCTTGTAGGGCTGCGGCGGCTCGCCCTCGCGCGCCACATCACACACGATCACCCGGCGCCCGTCCGCCACCTGCGGAGCGGACAGGCCGATGCCCGGCGCGGCGTACATCGTCTCGAGCATGTCGTCGAGCAACGCGCGCACATCGTCGTCGATCTCGGCGACGGGTTCGCATCTTGTCTTCAGCACCGGGTCCGGCGCCAACACGATCGGCAGCTTCGCCATCTCGCGGGTACCCTCAAATCGCAATGAATCCGGGATGTTGCGCGCCGTTACCTATGGCGTCGCACCGGTCGCGTCAAGCGCCCTGCGTTGGCGAGGTGCGCGACTCGCCTCATTCGCTAGAATTCGCGGATGGAACCAATCCTGTTGATCGCCGTGCTCGTCGGGGCACTCGCCGTGGGGGCGCTTGGTGCCGTGCTGGTCGTGCGGCGCATGCACACCGGCCATGACGGCACGGAGCGCGAAAGCGCGATTTCGGCTCTCGAAGCGCGCCTCGCACAAATGACGGACGCCCAGGCCGCCCAGCAGGCGCAGTTCTCCGAGGCGCTGCGGAACCAGGAACGCGCGCTTGCGAAATCGGTCGAGGAGAAACTCCTCGGCATGACGCAGCGCGTCGGCGAGACGCTGGAAAAGAACGACAAGAACCAGAAGACGACCCTCAACGAACTCAGGGAACGGCTGGTCCGTATCGACACGGCCCAGAAGAACCTGACCGAGCTGTCGTCGCAGGTGGTCGGCCTGCAGGAGATTCTTTCGAACAAGCAGGCGCGCGGCGCGTTCGGCGAGGTCCAGCTGCAGGACCTGGTGGAATCGGTGATGCCTCCGGGAAGCTATTCCTTCCAGGCAACCGTGGGTGATGGCAAGCGCGCCGACTGCCTGCTCGACCTGCCGAACCCGCCGGGGCCGATGGTTGTG
>JAYPUG010000123.1:5262-6589 GCA_038133965.1 Rhodospirillaceae bacterium
CGTGCCGGGCGAGACCGCGGACGCCGCGCTAATGTTCCTGCCGTCCGAGGCCGTCTATGCCGAGTTGCACGCCAATTTCGGGGACGCGGTCGATGCCGCCCACCGGGCGAAGGTCTTCATCGTCTCGCCCACGACGCTGTGGGCGCTGCTCAACACCATGCGCGCGGTCATGAAGGACGTGCGCATGAAAGAAGCGGCGGGAATCATCCAGACCGAAGTGCTGAAAATGCTCGAGGATGTGGCGCGCCTCGACGACCGCGTCGGCAAGCTGGAGAGCCATTTCGACCAGGCCGGCCGTGACATCAAGCAGATCCGCACGTCGGCAGACAAGATCACCCGGCGCGGCGATGCGATCCAGGAAATCCAGCTCGGCGAAGCCAATGGCGACGCCATCACGGACGCGGCCGATGACCGCCCCCGCCTGCGCAGCGTTGAATAACCGCTAGACTTCCCGCCGGCTCTTGAGCGCCGCGGTCAGGGTCCCGTCATCCAGATAGTCGAGTTCGCCGCCCACCGGCACGCCGTGGGCCAGCCGCGATATCTTCACCCCGGCACCTTCCAGACGCTCGGTGATGTAGTGGGCCGTCGTCTGGCCCGCCACGGTCGCGTTGGTCGCGAGGATCACCTCGGCGACGGCCGGATCGCGGGCACGGTCCACGAGCTTTCCGATATGCAGGTCGTCGGGTCCGACCCCGTCGAGCGCGGACAGGGTGCCGCCGAGCACGTGGTAGAGCCCGCCGAACGACGCCGTGCGTTCGAGCGCCCAGAGGTCGGCCACATCCTCGATCACACAGATGATCGATCGGTCGCGTTCACCATCGGCGCAGACCCGGCACGGATCGACCGAGTCCAGGTTGCCGCAATCGGAACAGGTGCGGATCGCCGCCGCCGCGCCCGAGAGCGCATCCGCCAGCGGCCCCATCAGTTCACCGGGACGTTTGACCATGTGCAGGGCCGCACGGCGTGCGGAACGCGGGCCCAGGCCCGGCAGCTTCGCCAGCAGGGCGACGAGCCGTTCGATCTCGGGCGTGCTCATCTTCGAAAGAAGGTTCCGGTCAGCCGCCGAAGGGCAGGTTGAACCCCGGCGGCAGGTTCAGCCCGCCGGTGAGTTCGCGCATTTCGTCCGCCATGCGCTGCTCGGCCCTGGACTTGGCGTCGGCATGGGCGGCAACGATCAGGTCCTCGACGATCTCGGCCTCGCCCGGGTTCATCAGCGAGGGATCGACCTTGATCGCCTTCATCTCGCCCTTGCCGTTGAGGGTGACGGTCACCATGCCCGCGCCCGACGTTCCCTCGATATCCATCTCGGCCAGGCGCTCCTGCATCT
>JAYPUG010000124.1:0-6557 GCA_038133965.1 Rhodospirillaceae bacterium
ATGTTCGGTGGCCGCGTTGCCGAAGAGCTCATCTTCGGCAAGGAGCACGTGACCACGGGTGCCGGCAATGACATCAAGGAAGCGACCAACCTTGCGCGCCGCATGATCACCGAATACGGGTTCAGCGAGAAGCTGGGGCCGCTGCGTTACGAAGACAACCAGGAAGAGGTCTTCCTCGGTCACTCCGTGTCGCAGCACAAGAACGTGTCGGACGCCACGGCCAAGGTGATCGACGACGAGATTCGCTCGCTCATCGACCATGCCGAGAGCGATGCTCGGCGCATCCTGACCGAGCGACTGGAAGACCTGCACACGCTGGCCAACGGGCTCCTCGAGTACGAGACCCTGTCGGCCGACGAGGTGGACCGTCTCCTGCGCGGCGAGTCGGTCGATCGGCCGGACAGCGACGAATCCGACACGGCGGGCCGTCCGCGGTCGTCGGTGCCGTCGAGCGGCACGGCGAACAAGAAGGACCGCCCGAGCGGCGGCATGGAGCCGGAGCCCCAGCCGCAGGGCTGATCGGCGCCCGGCCGAAGCGACATGACGAAACCAGAAGGGGCTTTCGCGGACGGGCGGGAGCCCCTTTCCGATTCCGCCCCCGATCTTGCGGCGCTCCGCGCACGGCCTTCGGGCTTCGTCGCCGGGCCCGACGCGGTCGAGCTGTGCGAGGCGGGACACGCGCTGGCACTGGCCGGCGGGCCGTTCGCCTTCTCTGCGGTGCGCTGTTCGGGCGATGGCTCGCCGGGCGAACGTAGTCTCGGCGTGCCCGATGCCCTACGATGGGCCCGCCAGGCGATGGTCGAGGGCGACCCCGGCCCCGCCGCCCTGCTCGAGCGGCTGACCGCGCCGCGGCCACCCTTCGCCGGGCTGGCGCTTTCCGGTTCCGGCGCGCGGCCGAGGATCATGGGCGTGTGCAACGTGACACCCGACAGTTTCTCGGACGGTGGTAACCATGCCGATCCGGAGGCGGCGATCGCGTTCGGGCAGGCACTTGTCGCGGCAGGCGCCGACATCGTCGATGGGGGGGGCGAAGCGACCCGGCCCGGGGCCCGGGCCGTCGCTGCCGAAGAGGAACTCGACAGGGTGCTGCCGGTCGTGGCGGCGCTTGCGGGGGCGGGTATCGCGGTCTCCATCGACACGCGACGCGCCCGCGTGATGGAAGCTGCGCTGGGGGCGGGTGCGGCCATCGTCAACGATGTGACGGCGCTGGGTGATCCGGACGCGTTGTCCGTGGTTGCCGGCAGCGGTGCGGCGGTTGTCCTGATGCACATGCAGGGCACGCCCGAGACCATGCAGGACGATCCGCGCTATGCCGACGTGGTGGACGATGTGTACGACGCGCTCGCATCACGCGTGACCGCCTGTCTCGAGGCGGGCATACCCGCCGGACGGATCGCGGTCGATCCCGGGCTCGGCTTCGGCAAGACGGTGGCACACAATCTGGCGCTGCTCGACGGGCTTGCCCAGTTCCACGGGCTCGGGTGCGCGCTTGCCATCGGTGCCTCACGCAAGCGGTTCATCGGCGAAATCACGGGCGAGCGCGAGCCCAAGGCGCGGGTCGCCGGATCCGTCGCGGCCGCGCTTCTGGTCGTTGAACGGGGTGCACACATCGTTCGCGTTCACGACGTTGCCGAGACCCGCGACGCCCTGGATGTCTGGCGCGCCACGCATGCGATGGCCGCGGCGGCGGGCGTGTGACAGGCGTGTTAACGGCGCGGTGCGCGGTGTTATAAGTCGCGAACCAAGCAAACCGGGAAGCGGCGATGGCGCGCAAGCTATTCGGAACCGACGGCATCCGCGGCAAGGCCAACGTAGAGCCGATGACCGCCGAGACGGCATTGCGCGTCGCGATGGCGGCGGGGCACCGGTTCACGCGCGGCGACCATCGCCATCTCGTCGTGATCGGCAAGGACACGCGTCTCAGCAACTACATGCTGGAGCCCGCTATGCAGGCGGGTTTTACGGCCATGGGCATGGATGTGGTGCTCGTCGGGCCGATGCCCACGCCGGCGGTTGCGATGCTGACCCGTTCGCTGCGTGCGGATCTCGGTGTGATGATCTCGGCCTCCCACAACCTGTACGAGGACAACGGCATCAAGCTGTTCGGCCCCGACGGCTACAAGCTGTCGGACGAGGTCGAGGAGGAAATCGAGGGGCTGATCGAGAACGGGCTCCTCGATCACCTGGCCGCGGCGTCGGGTCTAGGGCGTGCGCGTCGTCTGGAAGACGCCCAGGGCCGCTACATCGAGTTCGTGAAGTACACCTTTCCGCGCGGGCTGCGGCTCGACGGTCTGAAGATCGTCGTCGATTGTGCGAACGGCGCGGCCTACAAGGTTGCGCCGCGGGTCTTCCACGAGCTGGGAGCCGACGTCGTTCCTATGGCGATCGAGCCGAATGGCACAAACATCAACCAGGAATGCGGTGCGACGTCGCCGGTGGCCCTGCAGCAGCAGGTCGTGGCGCATGGCGCCGATCTCGGTGTCGCGCTCGACGGCGACGCGGACCGGATCATCCTCTGCGACGAACATGGCGAGGTGATCGACGGCGACCAGGTGATGGCGGTAATCGCCCGTTCCTGGCAGTCGGCGGGACGCCTGACTGGCGGAGGCGTCGCCGCGACCGTCATGTCCAATCTCGGTCTCGAGAGGTACCTAGAGACAATCGGACTGTCGCTCCAGCGTGCGAAGGTCGGCGACCGCTACGTGCTCGAGCAGATGCGTGCCGGCGGCTATAACCTTGGGGGTGAGCAGTCGGGGCACATCATCCTCTCCGATCATTCGACCACGGGTGACGGCCTGATCGCCGCGCTCCAGGTTCTGGCGGCCAAGGTCGAGAGCGCCCAGCCCATGAGCGAACTCGCGCGCGTCTTCACACCCTATCCGCAGATTCTGCGGAACGTTCCGTTGAACGGTGCAGATGCCATGGAAGACGGAGCCGTCAAGACGGCCGTCGCAGCGGGCGAGGCGCGGCTGGGCGATGACGGGCGCATCCTGATTCGTCCTTCGGGTACGGAGCCCGTGATCCGAGTCATGGCCGAGGGGCTCGACGAGGCGGTCGTGTCTGCTGTCGTCGATGAGATCGCCGGCGCGATCGCAAACGCCTGAGCCGCAGGCGGACACCCTGCAGGGTCGTGTTCGGCTCGTTGCGGGCTCGGACTCCGGCGGCGGTGCCGGTATCCAGGCGGATATCAAGGCAGTGACGGCACTCGGCGGTTTCGCGATGACCGCGATCACGGCACTCACCGCGCAGAACACCCGGGGCGTTCACGGAATCCACGGTGTCGAGCCGGGTTTTGTCGCGCAGCAGATGCAGGTGGTCCTCGAGGATATCGGCGCGGATTGCCTGAAGACCGGCATGCTCCACAACGTTGCGATGATCGAAACGGTCGCTGCCCGTATTGCCGAGCATGCCGGCGACGTGCCGCTTGTGAGCGATCCGGTGATGATCGCCAAGGGCGGCGCGCGGCTTCTGGACGAGGGCGCGCATGCCGCGCTCGTGTCGCTGCTTGTCCCTCGCGCGACGATCCTCACCCCGAATGCGCCCGAGGCCGAGGCGCTCACCGGAATCGCGGTGACCGACGAAGACGGGCAGAGACGCGCAGGCGAGGCCCTGTTGGAGCAGGGAGCCGGTGCCGTGCTGGTAAAGGGCGGGCATATCGCAGGTGACGAGGTTGTGGACCTGTTGGTTACACCCGACGGAACGTTGCGTTTCTCCGACCCGCGGATCGACAGCCGCCACACGCACGGGACGGGCTGTACGCTCGCCTCCGCCATTGCGGCGGGGATTGCCCAGGGCATGGCACTCGGCGATGCGGTGGCGCGGGCGCGGCGATACGTGCTCGCCGCGATCGCCGGTGCACCCGGCTACGGCGGTGGCCACGGACCCCTGGATCACGGGGTGACTGTCGATCCGGGCAAGTTCTCCGATTGAAGCCGTCCAGCAGGAAACCATGAGCGAAACTCCTCAAACCGGCGATCCGGCCGGAAAACCGGTCGGCTTCTTCTCGCTCGCCACGGCGGGTGCCCTGGTGATGGTGTTCATCTGGGGTGGGTCGCCGTTCGTCACCAAGCTGGGTGTCGCATCGCTCGACGGCACGATGCTGGCGCTTTTGCGCACCATCGCATCCATTCCGTTTGCGGTGCTGATCATCGCACTCATGCGCCTGGCGTTGCCGTGGAGCGGATACGACAAGCTCTTGATCGTCATCGTCGGCATCACCGGGGTGATCGGGTTCCCTGTGCTGTTTACGATCGGAGTCGCGCACACGACCGCGGGACACGGGGCCGTCGTGACGGCCGCCACGCCCATATTCGTCGGCCTGCTGGAAGCCATCGCCAGCCGGACATGGCCGACGCGGCGCTGGTGGGTCGGCGTGTCCATCGCGTTTGTGGGCGCGGTCATCCTGATCGCCGAGGCGATCGGGCTGGACGATACGAGCGCGACCTGGCAGGGCGACGTGCTGGTTGCGGCGGGTGGCCTGTCGGCGGCGCTCAGCTTCGTCGTGGGGGCGCGACTCACACCGCGCTACGGGGCGGTCGGGGTGACCATGTGGGGTGTGGTGATTGCGACCATCATCCTGCTGCCGTTCCTGTTCTGGCTGGGGCGCGACGTGGACTGGATGGCGGTTGAGCCTGCCGGTTGGTTCGCCGTCTTCTATCTGTCGGCAGGATCGACCGTGATCGCCTACGTCGCCTGGATCTTCGCACTATCGCGCGGCGGCATCGCACGCATGAGCGTCTATCAGTTCTTCCTGCCGGTCGTTGGTGTGGCGCTGGCGGTGATTTTCCTGTCGGAGCCGTTGACCGCTCCACTTGTAGCCTCCACGGTTGTGATCCTGGTCGGCGTCGGGCTCGTGCAGCGGCGCTGACGCGTCGTTGGTCGGGCTCATGTCTATCGCGTCCGTCAGGCTCTATTCGCTCGCGCTTCTCGCCGTCTTCATCTACGGCGCGACGCCGATCCTCACCAAGATCGCGACCGGCTCGGTCGACGGCATCACGGTGGGCGCGATGCGCGCGGTCGTCGCTGGGCCTGTTGCCCTGGCCTTCATCCTGGCGGGCGGTTACCGGATCCCTTGGCGCGCGCGCGACCTTGCCCTCGTGGTGGTGTCGGGTGTCGGCGGGCTGGTCCTCTTTCCGGTCTTCTTCAGCTGGGGTGTCCAGTACACGACGGCGGGTCATGCTGCGGCCGGTACCGCGGCCGGGGCCGTGATGGCGGGCGCGGTGGTTGCCGTCATCGACCGGAGCTGGCCGGGTGGCCGGTGGTGGATCGGCGTGGCCGTGGGCTCCGCCGGTGCCCTGTTGCTCATATGGGAAGCGCTCGGGCTGGGTGTGGAGGGCGTGAGCTGGCAGGGCGATGCACTGGTGTTCCTGGGCATGTTCATGGGAGTCGTCGGCTACACGGCCGGTGCGCGTTTGACGGGCGAGATCGGCACCATGTCGGTCACCATGTGGTCTGTCGTCGTGGCCGCTGTCGTTCTGGTGCCGCTGGTCGCGATCCATTCGGGACGTGAAACCTTGGCTGCCATCGATCATGACGGCTGGATCGCCATCTGCACGCTGGCCTGGGGAACCACGATCCTCGCCTATCTCGTTTGGAACCGGGCGCTCGCCGATGGCGGCGTGGCGCGAATCGGGGCGCTGCAGCTCCTACAGCCGGTCATCGGGGTGGCGCTGGCTCCTGTGGTACTGGGAGAGCCCCTGACCCCCGTGCTCATGATCGCGACCGCCGTCGTACTTGCGGGCGTGATCCTCGTACAGCGCGAGGAACGCAGTTAGCGCGTTTGCGCAAGAAGCGGGTGGGGCCTTCCGCATTGCACTTCTAGTTTCTCGTGCAAGGCGACCCGACGATCGAAACGGTCGTGTCGCAGGGTGTGGAAAGGGAAGAGCAACATGGTCATGCTGCGGATGATGGAGACCGAACCGGACGACGCGCCCGATACGGATTACGGCTATGCCGTTGTTGCGCGTGTCCTGGAGTGGTTGACCGCGCACTACCGCGAGCAGCCGAGCCTCGACGAGATTGCGGCGGCGACGGGCATGAGCGCGTACCACCTGCAGCGCTTGTTCACACGGTATGTGGGCGTCAGTCCCAAGAAGTTCGTCCAGTACCTCTCGCTCGAACACGCCAAGCGTGCGCTGACCGACTCCCGAAGCGTTCTCGATGCCGCATTCGAGACGGGTCTATCGGGTGCCGGGCGTCTGCACGATCTTTTTGTGACCCACGAGGCAGTCACGCCGGGCGAATGGAAGCGCCGGGGCGCGGGGCAGGAGCTTTCCTATGGCTGGCATGAGAGTCCGTTTGGCGATTGCCTGATCGTAGCGGATGCACGCGGCGTTTGCGGGCTCGCCTTCGACGGGATCGGAGACCGGGCCGCGACCCTTGCCGATCTGCGCAGAAACCTGGGCGAGGCGAGCCTGGAGGAGAATCCGTCGGTGACGCAGGCGCATGCGGATTCCGCGTTCGGCGGTGGAAATTTGCATCTCATGCTGCGCGGGACCCCGTTTCAGCTCAAGGTCTGGGAGGGGCTGCTTCGAATTCCGCAGGGTACGGTCCTGACC
>JAYPUG010000125.1:0-6513 GCA_038133965.1 Rhodospirillaceae bacterium
CCATTGCGCAGGCCAATGACGACGCACTGAAGCGGGCAGAGGCGTTGGCGGAGAGCCTGGACGCGCGCGCGCGTGAGGCCGGAAGTGCCTTCGAGGATGCGATCGCGCGTGCCAGCGCACGTCTGGCGGAGATGTTGGAGGAAGCAGCCGAGCGTGCGGACCGGCTCATGGGCGAGCTTACTGCGCGTGCCGAGCAGACCGGTGGTGCCTTCGAGCGGATCGCGAATACCGTTTCAGGCCAGGTTGCGCAGGTGACGTCGGACGCGAGACGGCCGAGGCCGCGAACGCCGAGATTTCACAGACCGGTCAGGCACTTGAGGCCGCGATTGCCGCTGCGCGGCAACAGGCGGGCGCCATGTCAGCCGATCTTCAGGCGCAGGCGGACCGATTTTCCGCAATGGCGAGTGCGAACCTGCGGCAGGTTGATGAGATGGGAGAGCGGCTCAGCGCCTACGCCGCTCAGCTTTCGGAAGCCAGCGAGGCTGCGGACGAACAGAGTCGGGCGCTTGGTGATGTCTTCCGGTCGGAGGCTGGGGTACTTGAATCTGTTGCCCGAACCTCGGCCGTCGAGTGCGAGCGCATCACAGCGGAACTGCGCGCGGCCGCGACCATGATCTCGGAGACGGGCGGCCAGGTCTCGGTGAATGCCAACGAGGTGCGTGAGGACTTTGCGGAGCACGCGAAAAACATCGAGCGCGAGTTCGAGGCCGCGTTTGCTCGTGCAAGGCGGGCGCGCGAGGAACTCGTGGCCCAGCAGGAGACGCTGGAGTCCGCCGCCGACGCAGCTCAGGCGCGCATTGGCGCAGTCCGGGGCACGCTCGATGAAGGCTCCGCGACGCTCGAGGCTGCCGCCGACCGTGCCAGTATCCGCCTGCGAGAGCTTCGCGAGCACTTGAATACAGAACAACAGCTGGCGAGCGCTGTTGTCGCTGCGGCCGAAGCGCGGGTCGAGTCCGTCGGGGAAATGCTGCGCGAGAGCGCCGGCGCGGTGTCGAGTGCGGCCGAGACCGCCGAGGGTGCGACGCGTGACGCGCATGACGCGTTGCGCCGCCAGTCTCAGGAACTCACCACTGCCAGCGTTACGGCCGGCGCGCGCGCCGAGGCGCTGGGTGAATCGCTCACCCAGCACACGCGTTCCCTGCAGCAGGCTGCGGCCGAATCACTGGCTCGCCTGTCGGAGGTGCGCGACCTGATCCAGCGTGAGGCCGAAGCCCTCGACGGCACCGCTCGCCTGGCGACGGAGAGCATCGCGGATGTGGGAAATGCCCTCCGGCTGCGGCGTGAGGAACTGAACACCAGCACTGAGGAGATGCGCCGGGCTGCGACAGAGGCCGAGGACTCCCTCACCGGGCGCAGCCGCGACGTGCGCGAGACGATCGAGTCGCTTCTCGAACGGTGGCGCGAGCTGGGCGATATGCTCGTGTCCCGGGCCGAAACCCTGCGCGAGACGGGCGAGAGCGCGGTGGCGCGAACCGAGGTCACGATGCAGGCGCTTGACCGTCATACGGGAGAACTCTCGACATCGGCCGACCGCATGGGGGGGCGGGTCGATTCGCTGCGAGACATGCTTCGCGAGCAGGCGCGCGATATGCAGTCAGCCATCGAACAGGTCGCCGAGCGGGCCGAGACCGTCGCCGCCACGTTCCGGATGCAGGAGCGTGCGCTGCTGGAGGCTTCCGAGGAAGCCGGACGCAAGGCGGAGGAGGTGCGCGGCGCCTATATCGATTCGAACCGGGGTGTGTTCCTGCATACGGTCAACCGGGTGCTCGATACCCTTGGCTCTGTTGGCGTCGAGATCGACACGCTGCTTGAGGACGGAAGTGCGCCCGACATCATGCGGCGCTTCTCCAGAGGCGACAGGGGAGTTGCCCTGCGCCGGTTGACGGCGCGTGTGAAGGATCCCGTTGCGGTCGCAAGGGTGCGCGAACTCTATGAGGACGATGACGAGTTCCGAACCCTCACGACCCGATATCTTCGCGAGTTCGAACGACTGCTTACACAGGCCGGAGAGGCCGACCCCGACGAATTGCTGAGTGCGAGCCTGCTCACGGCCGATGTGGGTAAGGCCTATCTGCTCCTTTCGCGCGCCGTCGAGCGCCACAGATAGACCGACTTGCAGATGGAAGGCGGCACCTGACACACGTCAGGTGTCTCTTCATGCTGCCTGCGAGTTGTAGCTCAGAAATCGTAATTAAGTTCATAAACGTAATAAAAAAACCTATGATATGTACAAAAATATATCAAATTGCGTACAATGATAACCATACGTTTCGAATAGGCATACAAGACCTAACGAATGAAAAGTCCCTTGGACAGGGTCGATGCAACCATACTCGCGCTGGTCCAGTCCGACGCGCGCCTGTCCTTCCGCGAGGTCGCGCGCCGCGTGGGCATGTCCACGCCCGCCGTGGCCGAGCGCATACGCCGCCTCGAGGCCACGGGCGTCATCACCGGATATGCCGCGCGCGTGGACCGGGCCGCGCTGGGTTGCGGGATCGGCGCATTCGTGAACCTGAGCGTCGCCGACCAGGACTTTCACCGGGTGGAGGGGCTGTGCCGCTCGCTCGACGCTGTCGTGGAGTGTCACCATGTCACCGGCGACGACAGCTTCGTCATCCGGCTATCGGTGGCGACGCTGCCCGAACTGGAGGACGTGCTCGCGCGCTTCCGCAAGATCGGCCGGGCACGCAGTACGGTGATCCTGTCCTCGCCGGTCGATGGAAAGCCGGCGCGCCCGTCCGAGGACGGCGTGGTGGCCGCGGGCAACCCGCGCTAGGTTTCGTGCAGCAGGACTGAACATGCCCGAAGACACCGATCTCGCCGCTGCCATCCGCCGTTTCGACCGCCGCGCACTTGCGCGGGCGATCACGCTCATCGAATCGACGCGCGACGACCATCGCGCCACGGCCGAGGCGCTGCTCGAAGAGCTACTACCCGCGACGGGCAACTCGATCCGCCTGGGAATATCCGGTGTTCCCGGGGTCGGCAAATCGACATTCATCGAGACGTTCGGCCGTCACCTGATCGATGCGGGGCATCGTGTGGCGGTGCTCGCCGTCGATCCGTCGTCGCAGAAGAGCGGCGGTTCGATCCTGGGCGACAAGACGCGCATGGAAGAGCTTTCCCGCTCGCCCGATGCCTTTATCCGGCCCACGCCGACGGCGGGAACCCTGGGCGGTGTCGCGCGGCGCACACGCGAGGTGCTGCTCGCCTGCGAGGCGGCCGGCTTCGACGTGGTGCTGGTTGAGACGGTCGGGGTGGGACAGTCGGAAACCGCGGTGGCGGACCTGGTGGACATGTTCGTCCTGCTGCTGCTGCCGAGCGGCGGTGACGAATTGCAGGGGCTCAAGCGCGGCATCATGGAAATGGCCGACCTGGTCGTGGTCAACAAGGCCGACGGTGAGCTGGTCGATGCCGCCGGCCGCTCGGCGTCCGAGTACGCCAACGCGCTTCGCCTGTTGCATCCCTCGACCGCAGACTGGGTGCCCGAAGTCGTCACCTGTTCGGCGCTCGAAGGCACCGGAATTGCCGAGATTTCTGGGATCGTGGACGCATTTCGCGAACGGGCAACGGAATCCGGGTCTCTTGAGACGCGCCGCGCGGCCCAGGCGCGGCGCTGGATGTGGGGCGAGGTGGACGATCATCTGCTGGCGGCGTTCCGCGCGCACCCGGCCGTGCGTGCAAAGCTCGGGGAGCTGGAGAGAATGGTGGCGGATGCGCGCCTCACCCCGTCGGCCGCGGCCCATGCGCTGCTGGAGGCCTTTCGCGAGGGCTAGACCGGTATGTCCGCGCGGGGTTGACCGGACCGGGCGCTTCCCCTAAAAACCCCGCCGTCGCGCCGGTTTCGGCGCGTAACCATTTCATGGAGCGAGAAAATGTCGCGCCGCTGCGCCATCACGGGCAAGGGTGTGATGACTGGCAACAATGTCAGCCATGCCCACAACAAGACACGCCGCCGGTTCCTGCCGAACCTGCAGTCCACGATGCTGTATTCCGAGACGCTCAATCGCGGCGTTCGCCTGAGCCTTTCGGCGCGCGCGATCCGCACCATCGAGCACAAGGGCGGCGTCGATGCCTACCTCCTCGGCACCGCGGCCTCGAAGCTGCCGCGCGAGCTGCGCCGTATGAAGCGCGACCTCGAGAAGGCCGCCGCCGCAAACTGAACGGCCCCATCGTGGCCGACGAAAAGCCCGCTCCGTGCGGGCTTTTTTGATGCCCGGGCGCTAGTCTTGTCCGGCGCGCACCGAATTCGACGGAATCCATGACCGACTATCCCGGCTTCGCATTCGAGGTGACCCATACGGCGACGGCCGACCCGGGCTGGCCGGGGGCAGCGCGCACGGGCGTGCTGACGACGCCGCACGGCAGCATCGAGACGCCCGCCTTCGTCTTCTGTGCGACACGAGGCGCGTTGCGGGGTGTGCTGCCGGCGCAGGCGAAGGCCGAGGAGACCCAGATCATCCTCGGCAACACCTATCACCTGATGCTGCAGCCGGGAGCGGAGCGGATCGCGGCGCTGGGCGGCCTGCACGCGATGATGGGCTGGGACGGACCCATGCTGACCGATTCGGGCGGGTTCCAGATCTTCTCTCTGGGGCGCCAGGGCGACACGCAGGAGGTCAAGGGCAGCCGCGCCGATACGCGCAATCCCTCGTTGCTGGCAATCGACGAGGAGGGCGCGACCTTCCGCTCCTACATCGATGGCGCGAAGGTGCGCCTCACGCCTGAGGACTCGATCCGTATCCAGCGCGCCATCGGAGCCGATATCATCCTCGTCCTGGATGAGTGTACGCCCTATCACGTGGACCGGGACTACACCGCGAAATCCATGGCGCTGACGCATCGCTGGGCCGAGCGATCGATCGCGGCCTTCGGCGAGGCAGAAGCAGGCTCCGCAGGGCCGCAGGGCCTCTACGGGATCACCCAGGGCGGCGTGTACGAGGACCTGCGGCGCGAGAGTTCGGAGTTCACTGCGGCCCAGCCCTATTTCGGCTATGCGGTCGGCGGCTGTCTGGGCGGCGATGCAGCCGAGATGGACGAGGTCGTCGCACTCGCCATGGCGCCGCTGAATGCGGCCACACCCGTCGCCCGCCCGATTCACCTGCTCGGTGTCGGGGGCGTGCGCGATGTTTGGAACGGCGCGGCCAAGGGCATCGACACTTTCGATTGCGTGAACCCGACGCGGCTGGCACGCCACGGCAGCGCCTATGTGCGTCCCGGGCTGGGTGAGAGCGAAGGCGGCCGCGACTTCATCAATCTCAAGAACGCGCGGTTCCGAGAGGACAACGGTCCGCTCGATCCCGAGTGCGACTGTGCGACCTGCGGCACGGTATCGCGCGCCTATGTGCATCATCTGGTAAAGGCCGGCGAACTGAACGCCGTTTCCTTGCTGGCCGTGCACAATGTGCGGTTCATGAACCGGCTGATGGCGGCCGTGCGCGCCGCGATCGCGGGTGACGGCTACTCTGCCGCGCAGGCTCACTGGATCGGCGGCTAGCGGTACCGCGCAAGCGCGCCGGCCAGGATATCGCGGGCCGGCTCGCTGCCGTCGATCGGCTCCATGTGGCGGCTCTTGATCTTCCAGCCCGCGTCCGTCCGCACCAGTTCCCAACGGTTGGCGACCACCCGGTGAACCCGGTAGCCGTTCGTCGTGCCGTGGTTGGGGAGTTCGCGCGGCGCGGCCTCGCGGTCGGGGTGCAAAATCTGGATGTGGGACGTCACGCGCGCGCGGTCGCCGTCGAGGTCGATGCTCGGCAGGGACGCCAGGTGCGCGAGGCCGCCGGAGATCGCTTCCTGATGGGCGGGCGTCAGGGTGAACACCGCAATCGCCTCGTGGCCCACCGCGCCGTCTAGGCCTGCGCCCCGGTCGAACACCCCGTCCTCGGTATAGACCGCGCGGGTGTAGTAGTCCGCGCCGGTGTCCGCGCTGGGCGGGTGCGAGGCGATCAGGTTGAGGATTTCCAGCCGGTCCTCGACCGCCTGCAGTCTCGCCTCGATCGATTGCGACTTGTCTGCGGCGTCCATGTCGTTTCCTCCGGTATGCGTGGTTCGGGGAGGCCTGCCCTCAGGGGCGCACCTCGAACATCAACAGCAGGGTCGGTTCGTTCTCCAGGAAGTCGTTGTCGCTCGCCAGATAGACCAGGGTCTGGCCCTGGCCAGCCATGCGTGCGGTCACGGCCTCGAAGTTTGCGTTCACGAACGGCGTTTCCAGCCGTGCGATCTCGTCGGTCTGGATCGGCGCGCCGGGGCGGAACCGGCGCTTGTCGATCCGTGCGATGCGCGTGCCCTTGCCGGGGCCGCGCGCGGTGTATTTGCGTTCGATCACCACGATGTCGCCACGCGGCAACAGCGCCGCGCCGACGGGCTTGTAGGGCGGAAACAGGGTGTAGGACATCGGTGTCCATTCGGCCCCGTTCCCCAGCCACGCATAGGTGTAACCGCGTGTCGTCGGCAGGTCCTCGGCGATCAGCAGGACCTGCCGGCCCTCGGTCTCGGTAGCCACCTCGATACCCG
>JAYPUG010000126.1:0-6483 GCA_038133965.1 Rhodospirillaceae bacterium
CCGGCCAGTTCTGCAACACCCGGCCCAGCCCCCCCCAATGCGGCGTCTCCTGATGGGTGATGAACAGGTACTTCAGCGGCGCCCGACAGTCCCCCACCAACTCGAGCATCTGGCACTCGAGTTCGGGAAAGTCCTTGGGATGCCCGGTCTCGATCAGCATCGAGGCATCGTCGCCGCACAGCAGGAATGCCGCGTTGTAGGAGTGGTATTCGCGGCCCTGATACTCCTGTTCGAGGCAATCGCCGAGCCAGAACACGCCGGGCGCGATCTCGCGCGGCAAGGGATTCTTCGCGTGCATGGCCACTCCTAGCGCATCAGGCCGCGCGGCACATATGCCGGACGCACCCGGGTGCGGTCGAGCGCGCCCAGAACCTCGTCGAGCACCGCGAACTGTTTTTCCACGTGCCGGCGGCCGCACAGGATGGTGCCGTATCCGGGCGCGATGGTCTCGATGTCGAACCGCTCGAACACATCGGCGACGGCCTTGCGGATGGGTGCCATGTTCGCACCCTCGATCCACCAGTAGCGGGTGTTGAGCAGGAACGAACGCACGAACGCGAAGTCGGTGACGTCGTCCTCCTCGTTGTCACCCAGGAGCCAGGGTCCGTCGGCCCGGTCGTGCCAGACATGGCTGAACATGTCCGACGAGAAGAGCGTCTTCGTCTCCTCGTCGTAGATCCAGCGTGTGCTGATCAGGCGGATCGGGGCGTTGAGCACATCGATCGTCCGGCCGGGGCCCAGCTCGACCCGCGAATGGTCGCCGCGCCCGATGATCGTCGTCTTCAGGATCGGGTTGCGCTCCTCGCCGCGCATCGTGTCGAACTCGATCCAGTCTTCGATATCGGGCACGTTGGAGAAGCATTCGACCACGTTGAACCGCCGGGCGATCGCCATGGCGTTCGTGACGGACATGAACTCGTTGATACGCAGCGGAAACAGCGACAGCGGGTCCTCCGGACCCACGAGCGCACCCAGCTGCGAGAGAATCTCGCCCTCGTGCGCCGCATAGCCGGTGTCCAGAAGCATCGCCCGCTCCCCCTCCTTGAGGAGGTAGCAGTTGGAAATCGACCAGCCGCGCGCATCCTCCGGATAGGCGCTGACGCGCCCATCCAGCTCGAACGCGTTCTGCAGGGCATACACCCTGCCCGGAACGAGTTCTGTCGTGCTGCTGAATGTCATCGCAACGCCCGCCGCCAGTGCAACGCGGCGCCTATTGCGCGGCCACCGCCTCGCCGGGGTCGTTGCGCGGCAGGGTCACGGGCTCGCCGCGCTCGGCCGACAGGTCGGCCGCGACATAGACGTCCATCACCAGGCGCGCTTCTCCCGGCTTCACGAGGACCGGCCGGTCCAGCGCGATGGCCTCGATGAAGTCGTTGGTCTCCTGCGCCATCGGGCCGGCGAACACGTGATCGACGGGCTCACCCGGCATCGTCGACATCGGATAGCGGATGCCGTGCGCGGTCGTGTTGAATTGCACTTCCTTGTGGGTGTTGTCGATGGTGAGGGAGCCCTCGGTGCCGACGATCTCTATCCAGCACTGGGAATAGTTCGGATGGCCGAGCGGCAGAATCCAGCCGGCACCGACGGTGATCGTCGTGCCGTCGTCCATGGTGACCATGATCCACTGATGGTCGGGGGTCTCGCTCGTCTTCTTGTAGAGCTTGCCCGCCTGCTGGGAATAGACGCGGATCGGCTTGCGCGGCTGCAGCGCCCAGAGCAGGAAGTCGAGGTCATGGGTCGCTTCCATCGCCGCCGGCGACAGCTTGGTGCGCCCCGTGATCTTGTCGCCCAGCTCGCGGGTCACGTTGCGGCTGACGAGGCACGTCACCGGCTCGCCGATCGAGCCGTCCTTCAGCGCCTTGTTGATATAGGCGAAGGGCGGGTTGAAGCGCTGCGAGTAGCCGATGGTGAACTTCAGCTTGTTCTCCGCCGAGATGCGGATCAGCTCGTCGGCCTCGATCAGGCTGGTGGCCATCGGCTTCTCGACGAAGACATGCTTGCCCGCCTCGAGCGCCGCCTTGCTCATCGGGTAGTGCAGGCCTTCCGGGGTGGTCGAGATGATGATCGCGTCCAGTTCGTCGTTCGCGATCAGCTCCTCCCAGTTGTCGGTCGTGTAGGTCGGATTGGTTTCCTCGGCGACTTCCTTGAGCCGGTCGGGACGAATCTCGGCCAGGTGGAGCTGGTCCACCAGGGGATGCCGCGCACACGCATTGGCGCGGATACCGCCGCACCAGCCGGGACCGATCAGGCCGACATTGATCTGTTTCATGAGTTCATCCCCCTGTCCGAGAAGCGCCGAACGCCATCTTATATAAGACCCGGCGCACAATACGGTGCCGGTCGGGTCACATCAATATGTCCGGACCTACCGGTTGCGGCCGACAGCTGCGCGTGGCGTGCATGACCCCGCGCCCCGGAACTCACTGCCGGGCGGCGGGAAACTCGACGACGAAACGCGCGCCGGCGACGGTGCCTTCGGGCGCACGTCGATTCTCGGCACGGATCTGCCCGCCCGAGGCTTCGACGATCTGGCGCGAGATCGAGAGCCCGAGCCCGGAATGGGTGCCGAACTTCTCGGCCCGCCCGTCGGGGCCGGTCGTCGGCCGGTCCGTGTAGAATCGCCGGAAGATCGATTCGAGGTTCGCCTCGGGGATACCGGGACCGTCATCCTCCACCGTCACCACCACGGTATCGCCCGCCCGCTCCGTGTGGCGGGACGCGCCGACGACGATGCGGCCGCCCGCCGGGCTGAAGGACTGGGCGTTCGCGATGATGTTGCGGAAGACCTGCCCCAGCCGGTCCTCGAAGGCGTTGACGGCCAGATCGGCCCCGTCCGGCACGTCGAGCACGATGTCCACGTCGGACGTTGTCTGCTGGACATCGACGAGGGCGGACAACACCGCACGGAGATCGACGATGGCCGGCGGATCGCGGCTCAGCTCGGCATCGAGCCGGGACGCATCGGAAATGTCGCTGATCAGCCGGTCCAGCCGGGCAACGTCGTCGATGATGATCGACATCAGCTTGCGCTGTTGGGCTGGATCCTCGACGCGCGCCACGGTCTCGACCGCACTGCGCAGCGAGGTCAGCGGGTTCTTGATCTCGTGGGCCACGTCGGCGGCGAAACGTTCGATCGCGTCCATCCGGTCCCACAACGCATCGGTCATGGCGCGCAGGTCGCGCCCCAGGTCGCCGATCTCGTCGTCACGTCCGGCGAAATCCAGGATCGACGCCTGGCGGCCAGTCCCCGTTCGCACCCGTTCAGCCGCAGCCGCCAGGCGCTTCAGCGGCCGGGCAATGGTCGCCGCCAGGTACACCGACAGCAGGACCGTCACTGCCAGCGCAACGGCGAAGACCTGCAGGATGTCGATCCGGATCGCACGCATCGCGCGCTCGATCTCCTCGCCGCCGCGCGTCAGCATGATTGCACCGACAACCTGGCGGTAGCGCTGGATCGGCACCGCGACGGAGATGACCATGCCGCCCGATTCGTGGCGGCGCACGGCGGCGCTCCGGAAGCCCGCCAGCGCCGCGGTCACCTCCCGGTAATCCGTCGCGCGTTGCGGGTCGCGCTCCTGATAGACCGGCAATTCGCCCTGCCCGGGCAGCCAGTCGAGCAACGCCTCGAAGCGGCCCACGGCCCAGTTCCACGGCGCGAAGCCCGATGGCGGTGGCAGCGCCTGAACCCTTACCGCGCCACGCGCATTCGCCAACGCCTGGGTATCGGTCACGAGCGCACCGTTGCCCGCGAACAGGCGCGCACGGTGCTGGGTCGCCTCGGTCAGGCGCCGCAGCATGAGGCTCGCGCGAACCGGATCGACCTGCTGGCCGATCCCGGGCGCGACAAGCACCGCACCCGCACCGACCGCACCCGCAAACACCTCGCCCTGGACGCGCAGCGCCTCGATCTCGGAATCGATCAGGCTTTCCTGGTACTGGTCGAGGAAGAAGAACCCGCCGACCGGCACGGCGAGCACCAGAAGATTGATCGCCAGGATCCGCCGCGTGAGCGACATGGACGGGCGGCGCCGGCGCAGCCAGGACCACACGACACGCACGCGCGCGATCCGGCGCCGGCTTGTCCCGGCGCTATCCCCGTTCTCCGCATCGCGCGTGGACATGCGCGCGCTGCGTGAAACCCGGTCTTCGCTGCGGGCGTGGAGCGACATTCATTCCCCCGGCGGCGGCACCATGAACCGGCGACGCCTCCAACCGCTTGCGCGTCAGCCGTCCTTGTAGCGGTAGCCGATCCCGTAGAGGGTCTCGATCTGGCCGAACTCGGAATCGATCTCGCGGAACTTCTTGCGCAGGCGCTTGATGTGGCTGTCGATGGTGCGGTCATCGACATAGATGTTCTCGCCATAGGCCGCATCCATCAGCTGGTCGCGGCTCTTCACATGGCCCGGGCGCTGGGCAAGCGCCTCGAGGATCAGGAACTCGGTGACCGTCAGGGTCACCTCCTCGCCGCGCCACGTGCACAGGTGCCGGCCCGGATCCATCACGAGATCGCCGCGCTGCAGCGCCGCGCTTTCTCCGTCCGCCGCGGCCGTATCCGCGTCCGAGCGGCGCAGGATCGCGCGAATGCGCTCGATCAGGAGCCGCTGCGAGAACGGCTTGGTGATGTAGTCGTCCGCGCCCATGCGCAGGCCGAGGACCTCGTCGATCTCGTCATCCTTGGACGTCAGGAAGATCACCGGGATCCGCGACGATTTGCGCAACTTGCCGAGCAGTTCCATGCCGTCCATGCGCGGCATCTTGATGTCGAGCACCGCCAGGTCCACCGGCTTGCTGGTCAGGCCCTGCAGCGCCTCGTCGCCGTCGGCATAGGTGCTGACGTGATAGCCCTCGGCCTCGAGCGCCATCGAGACGGAGGTCAGGATGTTCCGGTCGTCATCGACGAGTGCGATCGTCTGGGTCATTTCGGAGTCCCCTTTGTCCGAATTCGGTGTGCCGCCGGATATCGTGCCCCGACGCTCGGACAGCTTCGGTGTCCATTATGGCGCATTTGGGGCTCGATTTGGGCGGTAATGTCCCCGTTTCAATGTCTTAGGGTCCACGTTCCGCCACAATCCCGGCCTGCAAACGAAAACGTGACACCCGTGCGACCGGGCGACGCATTGCGCGCGGGTGCGCGCTGCCCCTAAATCCCGCCCCATGCACTGGACCTACAAGGCGGGCGTCGCCGGCGTCGTCCTCATCGTCTTCGCCTTCGGCGCGTGGCTCAATCTGGCCCGCGAGGAGCCCGCCGAAAGCGCCGCCGTGGGCGGCCTCGTCGTCAACGTCGATATCGGCGGCTCGTTCGAGCTGACCGATCATACCGGCGCGCGTTTTTCGGACGCGCAGCTGCGCGGAAACTTCGCGCTGATCTATTTCGGCTACACCTTCTGTCCCGATGTCTGTCCAACCGAACTCGGCGAGATCGTACTCGCGATCGACGAACTGGGGCACGACGGGGACCGTGTGACGCCGCTGCTGATCACGATCGATCCCGTCCGCGACACGCCACAGGCGCTCGCAGAGTATGTTCCGCTGTTCCACGAACGGCTGATCGGGCTGACGGGCAGCGAGGACGAAATACGGGAGGTGGCGTTGAAATACCGTGTGTTCTACCGGCGGTTCGACAATCCCGAATACACCTACTACCTGATGGATCACACGTCGTTCGTGTATCTGATCGATCCCGACGGCAGGGTTGCGTCTATGTTCCGCTACGGCACCCCGCCCGAGGAGATAGCTGCAACCATCCGCCGTTTGATCCAGGCGCGCGGCTGACCGCACAGGAGAATTGTCCCATGAAGTTTCCGATCTTCATTGCAGCAGCACTGCTCATCGCCGGAACGATCTCCGCGTCCGCCCACGAGGAGAAGTCGGAGACGCTGACCATCTCGCACCCCTGGACCCGGGCGACGGCGCCGACACAGAAGGCGGGCGCGGTGTTCATGAAGATCCGGAGCGAAAACGGCGAGGCCGACCGGTTGATCGGCGTATCCGCGCCCGACGCCGAGCAGGCAAGTCTCCACACCCATATCCGCGACGGCGACGTCATGCGCATGCGACCCGTCGAGGGCATCGATGTGCCCGCCGAAGGCGAAGCCACGCTGGAACCAGGCGGACTGCACATCATGCTGATCGGGCTGAAGGGACCGCTGTTCGAGGAAACGACGATCCCGCTGACGCTGGTCTTCGAGAAGGCAGGCAAAGTGCAGATTGATGTGGTCGTTGAAGAAGCCGGTGCACAGGCCGCCTCCCAGGAGACGATGCAGAGTCACGACAAACACGGGATGGGCCGTTAACCGCGGTTTCCCCTTGCGGCAGGGCCGGGGTCGGGTAATCTCCGCGCCGCGATGACCTTCGACGAACGAGACAAGCCGGCAGGGCAGATCGTCCGGCGCATGCTGCGGACCAACCGCACGGCGACGCTATCCACCCTCGACGCGGAAACGGGCGGGGCGCCGTATGGCAGCCTCGTGCTCGCTGCCTGCG
>JAYPUG010000127.1:0-4438 GCA_038133965.1 Rhodospirillaceae bacterium
CCGGAACCGGCCTCGACGCGCACCAGACGGATGCCGGGCGGCGTGCGGAACGGAATCGCCGGCTGGTTTTCCAGCACCGCCTGCATGAAGTCGCGGAAGAGCGGCGCCGCCACCGAGGAACCGGTTTCGTGGTCGCCGAGCGGGATCGGCTCGTCGTAGCCGACGAAGACGCCGACGGCCAAGTCCGGCGAGAACCCGATGAACCAGGTATCGCGTTCCTCGTTCGACGTGCCGGTCTTGCCGGCGAGCGGCTTGCCGACCGCGCGCACCCGGACGCCGGTGCCGCGGTCCACCACACCCTTCAGGATGTTGACGATCTGGAAGGCGCTGCCCGGGTCCGTCACCTGCTCGCGGTTGTCGGGCACCGTCGGTACGCGCTGTTCGCGCCACGCGTCGGCGCGGCAAGCGTCGCAGGCGCGGGTATCGTGCCGATAGACGGTGCGGCCGAGCCGGTCCTGGATGCGGTCGATCAGGGTTGGCGTGATCTGCTTGCCGCCGTTGACGATTGTCGCGTAGGCCGTCACCAGCCGCATGAGCGTGGTCTCGCCGGCGCCGATCGACATGCTCAGCTGGCGAGGAAGATGATCGACGACCCCGAGCCGTTCGGCGTATGTCGCCACCTGTTCCATCCCGATGGTCTGCGCGAGACGGACGGTCATAAGATTTCGCGACTTCTCGATCCCGAGGCGCATCGGGCTGGGGCCATAGAAGGTGTTCGTGTAGTTGGCCGGTTTCCACTTGCCCTGTCCCGGCCCCTGGTCGATGACAAAGGGGGCGTCGAGGATGCGCGTTGACGGCGTGAACCCACCGTCGAGGGCCGCCAGATAGACAACGGGTTTGAAGGCGGAGCCCGGCTGCCGCCAGGCCTGTGTCGCACGGTTGAACTCACTCGCCGAGAAATCCAGGCCGCCGGTCATCGCGAGCACGCGCCCCGTGTGCGGATCGAGCGCGACCAGTGCGCCGTTGATGTCTGGTATCTGTTCGAGCCGGAACGTGCCTTCCGGGTATGCGTTCCCGTCAGCGTCCTGCGTGACCGGAGAGACCAGCACCACGTCGCCAGCCGCCACAACCTCGCCGGGTAATTTCACGGACGGCCCCAGGCGCTGCCCCTCGCGCCATGGACGCGCCCATCTGAGCTCCGCGAGCGGAATGCGGCCCATCGCACCGTCAACAAGTCCGATCTCGGCATTCTCCTCATCGAGCCCGATCACGGCGGCCGTCTGCCACTCTCCGGAGCCGGGGGGGACCTTGATCCCCGGAAGCGCTTCGCGCCAGGCCTGCACATCGGAGAGCCGCTCGACAGGTCCCCGCCAGCCATGCCTGCGATCGTACGTGACGAGACCGGCGCGCAGGGTTTCGCGGGCAATGTTCTGGAGGCGCGGATCGAGGGTCGTGCGGACAGATAACCCCCCCTCGTACAATGCGCTGTCGCCAAACCGCTCGACCAGTTCCCGACGTACCTGCTCGGCAAAGTAGGGTGCGTCCACCTGCGCCGCGGCACCGCTGCGCACCACGCGGATGGGCGTTTCGCGAAGCTCCGCGGCCAGATCCGGCGCAATAACCCCGTCATCTGCCATCCGGCCCAGAACATAGTTCCGACGTGCGACAGCGGCGGATGCGTTGCGCACGGGATTGTAGTTGTTGGGCGCCTTAGGCAAGGCGGCGAGAAACGCCGCCTCCTCCACGGACAACTGATCGAGGGGCTTTCCGAAATAGTTCAGCGCAGCGGACGCCACGCCGTAGGCGCCGAACCCGAGGTAGATTTCGTTCAGGTAGAGTTCGAGAATCTCGTCCTTGCTGAACGCCCGTTCCATCCGGAACGACAGGATGGCCTCACGAATCTTGCGATCGATCGAGACTTCCTTGTTCAGAAGAAAGTTCTGCGCGACCTGCTGGGTTATGGTCGAGGCCCCCTCGGGGCGGCGGCCGGTGCCCAGGTTCTTCACGTTCGCCACGACCGCACGCATAACGCCCACAACATCGACACCGGGATGCGAGTAGAAGTTCTTGTCTTCGGCGGACAGGAAGGCGTCCTTCACGATCTCGGGTATCGTCTCGACGGGAACGAACACCCGACGCTGTACCGCATATTCCGCGAGCAGACTGCCGTCGCCCGCATGCACGCGGGTCGTGACGGGCGGCTCGTAGTCGGCCAATTGGGTGTAGTCGGGAAGATCGCGTCCGTATTCCCAAAACACCCACAGCACCGCTCCGATCGCGAGCAGACCACAGAAGAGCGCGAAGCCCGTCAGATATCCCATCCAGCGCAACATGGCGGGTCTAGTCCTACCTCAAATGAATGCGCGATCCGAGCCCCGAGACCTCATCGAATACAGCATACGAGCGGATTGTGGCGGTGTTGTGGTTCGCCTTACGGCCCCAGCGCAGCGCTTTGTGTCGTCCGGAAATACTCGGAGACGGCGCGCACGATCGCGTCGGACAGACGTGCCCGATGCTGGGCGGTTACCAGGAGGCGTTCTTCGCGCGGGTTCGAGATGTAACCGAGTTCGATCAGCACCGACGGCACGTCCGGTGCCTTGAGAACCGCAAAGCCCGCGGACCGCCATGGCCGCGTAAGGAGAGAGGCGTCGGGCTTCACGGAGGCAATCAGGATGTCGCGGGCGAACTTCACGGACAATTCGTTGGTCTTGGCCTGCGCGAAATCGATCAGGATGTTCTGAACATCGTCGTCATATTCGCCCAGATCGACACCGCCGATGACGTCAGACTTGTTTTCCAGGGCCGCTAAGGCCGCCGCTTCCCGGTCCGAGGCCCTGTTGGAAAGCGTGTACACCGAGAAACCGCGCGTTGAGCGGCTCGGATGCGTGTTGGCATGCAGGGACAGGAATAGGTCTGCGCCTGCCGCGCGCGCGATCCGCACACGTTCGCGCAACGGCAGGAAAATGTCGCGGTCGCGCGTCAGTACGACATCGTACTTTCCGGTCCTCTCGAGCTTGTTCGCGATCTCGCGCGCATAGTCGAGTGCGATCTTCTTCTCATAGATGCCCGATACCCCGATCGCGCCGGGATCGACGCCCCCATGCCCGGCATCCACGACCACCACGGGCCGGACGTTGGGTGTCGTCGGCACGGGAACCGGCGGTGGCACGGACGCCACGCGCGGGGGCGGGCTGCCCGCCGGCCGCATGGCGGCGATGAATCCGGCACGGTCCGTCGCCACGAGATCGAGCACCAGCCGCCACGGCTTGCCGCCGTCGGGGCGCAACAGGAACTGCTTATCGACACGAGAAGGCGTTGTCAGGTCCAGAACGAAGCGGCTGGTTCCGGGACGGAAGAGCCCGTAGCGGAGTTTCGATATCAGGCCCGCACCGTCGCCGATCCGCTCTTCGGGCAACGTGAAATTGACTTCCGGCAGATCGATGACGATCCGGAACGGATCGGCAAGACCGAAAACCCTTGGTTCGACGCTGTCGCTCAAATCGACCACGAATCGGGTGGCACCGGCCTGCAGCCCGATGCGGATATCCTTCACTTCCAATCCCGACGACCAGGCCGGTCCATGTCCGACAACGGTTGCCAAAAGCAGCACACCCGTCGCAACTGAGCGTGCCAGGACACGTCCAAAGCCAGATAATCTTTTCAGAATCAAGGACATCACTGCGTGTATATCGCCTTGTTCGGATGCGCCGCAACTCACAACCGCGCGCCATTTGTCCGATCAAATTCGTTGTCGAACACCCGATACCGGTCTAATGTGGCCTTGCGAACACCCGCGATTCAACATCGCTGCGCGACGTTCGTGAACCGTGTGCGGGGTTTCCAGTGAGGTCGAAGAGACCCGTTTCCCGCGCCGGCTTCCCGGCATCATGCATCGTCGAACCGCGGTTTTGTGCAACTTCGGAGCCGCCGCACGTAAGACAAACGTGCGGGTAACCGGACCAAAAACCTGCCGTCCTGGTACTCAGACGACCGTTCGACGGCAAGGCGACCCGGATACAGTCTCCGACCATTGCGGTTCCCCCCCCTTCGTCCGGGTTCGCAGGACGGCGGGAAACGGTGGCCGCAGGGAATACATATCATGCCCAAGCGCATGCTGATCGATGCGACTCACCCGGAAGAAACACGGGTCGTCGTCGCAGACGGAAACGACCTTCTCGAATTCGACTACGAAACCTCCACCAAGCGCCAGATCAAGAGCAATATCTATCTGGCCAAGGTAACCCGTGTCGAACCGTCGCTGCAGGCGGCGTTCGTCGAATATGGCGGCAATCGCCACGGCTTCCTCGCCTTTAGCGAAATCCACCCCGATTATTACCAGATTCCGAAGGAAGACCGCGACGCGCTGCTGCGCGAAGAGGCCGAGCATGCCGCCGCCGCCGCCCAGCGCGCCGAGGAAGATCTCGACGAGCTCGAAGGCGATGTCGCCGACGTCGAATATCATGACGACGAGAATGGCGACGCCCCTGCTCCCGAAACC
>JAYPUG010000127.1:4448-6431 GCA_038133965.1 Rhodospirillaceae bacterium
GGCCAAGGTGACGCGGGTCGAACCGTCGCTCCAGGCGGCATTCGTCGATTTCGGCGGAAACCGGCACGGCTTCCTGGCCTTCAACGAAATTCATCCTGACTATTACAAGATCCCCGTCGAAGACCGCGAGAAGCTGCTCGCTGAAACCGAGGACCGGGACAATGACGAGGAGGATGAGGAAGCCGGGGAAGGCAGCGGCGAGAACGGCGAGGATGTCGAAGTCCTGGGGGACGCCGACGACGAGGACATTCACGACCTCAACGAGGAACATCGGCGACGTCTGCGCAAGCTCACCCGCAGCTACAAGATTCAGGAAGTCATCAAGCGGCGCCAGATCCTGCTGGTCCAGGTCGTCAAGGAGGAACGCGGAAACAAGGGCGCGGCGCTGACCACCTACCTTTCGTTGCCAGGACGTTACTGCGTCCTGATGCCCAACACATCGCGCGGCGGAGGCATCAGCCGCAAGATCACTGACGCCAAGGCCCGCAAGAACATGAAGTCCATCCTTTCGGACCTCGACGTGCCCGAAGGCATGGCCGTGATCATGCGCACCGCCGGCGTCGGCCGCACGAAGGCCGAGATCAAGCGGGACTACGAATATCTGCGGCGCCTGTGGGACGAGATTCGCGAAACCACGCTGGATTCAACCGCGCCAGCCCTGATCTACGAGGAAGGCGACGTCATCAAGCGAGCGCTGCGCGACATCTACGACCGCGACATCGACGAAGTGCTGGTGGAAGGCGAAGAGGCCTACAAGCACGCCAAGACGCTGATGCGCACGATGATCCCGTCCCACGCCAAGCGCGTGCAGAAGTACGAGGACACCACGATCCCGCTGTTCAACCGGTATCAGATCGACCAGCAGCTCGATGAGATCCACGAGCCAGTGGTCCAGCTGAAATCGGGCGGCTACATCGTGATTAATACGACCGAGGCGCTGGTCGCGATCGACGTCAACTCGGGTCGGTCCACGCGCGAACGCAATGTCGAGCAGACCGCCTACCGGACGAATCTCGAGGCAGCGGACGAGGTCGCACGCCAGCTTCGCCTTCGCGATCTCGCCGGCCTGGTCGTGATCGATTTCATCGACATGGACGTATCGCGAAACAACCATGCCGTCGAACGCCGCCTGAAGGAGGCGATGAAGTCTGACCGGGCGCGCATTCAGATCGGGCGCATTTCTGCGTTCGGGCTCCTCGAACTGTCGCGCCAGCGCATGCGGCCGAGCCTGCTTGAGGCGCACTCCCAGCTCTGCCCTGTCTGTGCGGGTTCGGGTTTCGTGCGCTCCACGGAATCGACCACCATATCGATCCTGCGCGAGCTTGAGGAAGAAGGACTGCGCCACCGCGCGAGCGAGGTGACCGTCACGGCGCGAACCGACGTGGCGCTCTACCTGCTTAACCAGAAGCGCGATTCCCTGCGCGACATCGAGGAACGCTACGGCTTCAAGATACTCGTTCTCGCGGACGGCGATCTCGCCCCTTCGGAATACGAAATCGACCACGCACGCACGGACGCCTCAGAAGGCGCCCCCCCGAAGAGCGAGCGAAAGAGCGAAGAAAAAGGTGACGACAGCGGTGAACGCCGGCGTTCGCGCCGTGGCCGCCGGCGTTCGGAAGAGGATACGCCGGAGGAAACGGACGAGGATTCGGATGCGACCGAAGCCGCGAACGACGACAACGACGGCGACGAGGATGAAGACTCCGGCCGTCGCCGTGGCGGCCGCCGTCGCGGACGACGCGGCGGACGGCGGCGCAGGCGCGGCGGTTCGGATGGGGACGAGCAGCAGACGGAAGCGGCAGACGCCGAGGAGGATACTCCCTCCGACGAGGACACTACCCCCGACGAGGCTGCAGAATCGTCTGACGACGACGCGGACGAAGGCGACGAGGAAGCGCCCCGGCGCCGCCGTCGGGGGGGGGGGGGGGGGGGGGGGCCCCCCCCCCGCGCCAGCCCCGGCGGGACAACACAGGCGGGCGACCC
>JAYPUG010000128.1:0-806 GCA_038133965.1 Rhodospirillaceae bacterium
GCCCCACGCACCGCCAACGCACTGCCGATCCCGTGTCCGTCGAACCCGCCCTCGATCTCGAATCCTTCGCCGCGCGCTACGCCGCAGGCGAACCCCAGCTCGTCTGGACCGAGATGGTTGCCGACCTCGAGACGCCGGTCTCCGCCCTGCTGAAGCTGGCAGCGGACGAGAAACACTCGATCCTGCTCGAATCCGTCGAGGGTGGCGCCGTTCGCGGCCGCTACTCGATCCTCGCCTTCGCGCCGGACCTGATCTGGCGCTGCCGGGGCGAGGCCGCGGAGATCAACCGCCGGGCGATGAACGATCCCGACGCGTTCGAGGCGATGGACACGCCGAGCCTCGAGGCGCTGGCGACGCTGGTCGAGGAATGCCGGGTCGAGGTACCCCCCGCCCTGCCGCCGATGGCAGCGGGCCTGTTCGGATATTTCGGCGACGACGCCGTCCGGCGGATGGAACGGCTGCCCGACGACAACCCGGACGCCATCGGAATTCCGGACTCCGTCTTCATCCGGCCCTCCATCATCGCGATCTTCGACAACGTCGCCGACAAGGTGAGCCTCGTCACGCCGGTCTGGCCCGATCCCGAGGTCGATGCCGACAGCGCCTGCGCCGCCGCGCTCGCCCGCCTCGACGAAACGGTGGCCCGCTTCGACCGCGGCGTGCCGCGCATTTCCAGCGTGCCCGAGGGCGCGGCCGTCGAGCTGTCGATCTCGTCCAACCGGAGCCAGGGCGAGTATCACGACATGGTCGAGCGCGCGAAGGAGTACATCCGCGCCGGCGACATCTTCCAGGTCGTGCCGTCCCAG
>JAYPUG010000128.1:816-5003 GCA_038133965.1 Rhodospirillaceae bacterium
GCGCTTCACCATTCCCTTCGACCTGCCGCCGACCGCGCTCTACCGCTCGCTGCGCCGGCTCAACCCCTCGCCCTTCCTGTTCGTTCTGAACGTCGGCGACTTCGCGCTGGTGGGCTCCAGCCCCGAAATCCTGGTGCGCCTGCGCGACGACAAGGTGACGATCCGGCCCATCGCCGGCACGCGTCCGCGCGGCGCCACGCCCGACGAGGACGCCGCCCTCGCCGAGGATCTCCTGTCCGACCCCAAGGAACTGGCCGAGCACCTGATGCTGCTCGACCTGGGCCGCAACGATGTCGGCCGCGTCGCCGACATCGGCACGGTCGAGGTGACCGAGGAGTTCGTGATCGAGCGCTACAGCCACGTCATGCACATCGTCTCCAACGTCGAGGGCCGGGTGCGCGGCGACGTGAACGCCGTGCAGGCGCTCGCCGCGGGCTTCCCGGCGGGCACCGTGTCGGGGGCACCCAAGATCCGGGCGATGGAGATCATCGACGAGCTGGAATCCGAGCGCCGCAGCTTCTACGCCGGCGCCGTGGGCTATTTCGCGGCCGACGGCAGCATGGACACCTGCATCACCCTGCGCACCGGGCTGGTCAAGGACGGCAAGCTCTACGTCCAGGCCGGCGGCGGCGTGGTCGCCGATTCCGACCCCGAGGCCGAGTACCAGGAATCGAACAACAAGGCCCGCGCGCTCATCCGCGCCGCCGAACAGGCCCACCGGTTCGTGAACTAGACCGGAAGTTCGTCCGGACATCATTTCCACCGTTTTGCCCACCGCTTTCTTTCGAACGGGGGACAAGTCGCGCCGATTGCGCTGGCCGAGCCCGGCCCCGGCCCGTACCATCATTCTCGTCAGCGCGGAGGAATGCGCGCCGATGGGCGGGTGACCAAGCGACGGTAGAGCGAGCCAGTTCCGGGCGTTCGAGCAAAACCGAAGCGAGGCCTGGCCGAAGCCGGGGGCGGCGGAGGCCACTATCTCGAGAGGAAAACGGGCTGCGGCAACGCGGCCCTTTTCTTTTGCGGCGCTCGGGCTAGCCGCCTGCGAGGCGCCGCGCCACCGCACTCACCGGCACCACCGCGAAGCCGCGCGCCTGCACGTCCGGTAGCCATTCGGCGAGTGCGTCGATCGTTGCGTCCTTCGGGTGCCCGATGGCGATGGCGAACCCCTGGCGCTCGGCCACCTCCTCGGCCTGCAGGAGCGCGGCACGCACGGCGATGGGCGACGGGTCGTGGTCGATGAACACGTCGCGGCGCAGCGCCGGGATGCCGCGGCGCGAGGCCGCTGCCTGCGCCACCGTCTCGCTCGATGTGCGGCTGTCGAGGAACAGCAGGCCCCGCGCATCGAGCGCCGCCATCACCGCGTCCATCACGTCACGGTCCGCGGTCGCCTTGCTGCCCATGTGATTGTTGATGCCCACGAAGCGGTCGAACCGGGACAGGTTCCAGTCGATCCGGCGGGTCAGTTCATCGGGCGCGAGACCCGTGAGCAGCGCGTTCGGCCCCGGGTCCGCCGCCGCCCCCTGCGGCTCCATCGGCACGTGGACGAGAAGTTCGTGGCCTGCCGTGCGCGCCGCTGCCGATTGCGCATCCAGTTCGCGCGCATACCCCAGATAGGCGAGCGTGAGCGGCCCCGGCAGGGCCACCGTGCGCTCGGAACGGGCGCGATCGACCCCCATGTCGTCGATGACCACGGCGATCATCGGCTGGCCCGCCGCGACCGAAACCGGCACGGCATGACGTTCCCACGCGCGCGGCGCGACAGCGGGCCGCGGCGGTGCGGCCGCAACCTGCGGCGCTGCGGGATCTTCGGCAACCCGTGTGGCCGGACGCGCGGGGACCAGCGCCTCAATGCGCGCCGTGGCACCCGGTTCGCGCTCGAGATCGGGTTCGGGCGTGAACGACAGCGCAAGCACGACGAAGGCGGCGGCGGCGAGCGTGACCATCACACCGCCGGTGAGGACGAGCCGGGGCACCCAGCGAGACACGGGGCGGGACACGGAGCGAGAAACAGCGCGCGAGCCGGACCCCGAACCGGTGCGCGAAGCCGATTGTGTCCGCGGGCGCGTCCCCGAATGCGGGCGTGCGTTCTTACCACCGGCGGGCTTGCGCCCACTGCCCGGCGTCTTTCGCGTCCCGGTTCTGCCCGCGGAATTCCGCGCCATGCACGCTGCCTTTCCGAAGCCTGTGGTCCCAGCCGGCCCGTGTGCAACTCATGTGCGGCCCGGCGTCCGGATTAGGACAGGCTTATGACCGATTCGTCCGTATCGCACCCGTTTGCACCGACGTCGGCGTTGCTTTGCCGCCCCCGGCTTCGCTGTTATAAGTCTCGCCCACCGGACGGCGGCGGGCACCGCCTGCGCGCTCGGGAAACGGCGGACAACCTTTTGAGATGTTTCTGTTAATCGACAACTACGATAGCTTTACCTTCAATCTTGTCCATTTCATGGGCGAGCTTGGAGCGGTGTGTGACGTGCGGCGCAACGACACGCTGTCGCCCGGGGAGGCGATCGCGCTGGAGCCCGAGGCCATCGTCATCTCGCCGGGCCCGTCCGATCCCGACCATGCCGGCATCTGCCTCGACCTCGTCGCGGCGGCGGCCGAGGCGCGGGTGCCCGTGCTCGGTGTCTGCCTCGGCCATCAGACCATCGGCCAGGCGTTCGGCGGCAAGATCGTGCGCGCTCCCGAGCCCATGCACGGCAAGGTGGATCGCATCCGGCACGGCGGCACGGGCCTGTTCCGCGGCCTGCCCAACCCGGTCGAGGCGACGCGCTATCACTCGCTGATGGTCGCGCGCGACGCCCTGCCCGACTGTTTCGAGATTACCGCCGAAACCGGTGACGGCGTGATCATGGGCCTCGCCCACCGCGACCTGCCCATCCACGGCGTTCAGTTCCACCCCGAGAGCATCGCGACCGAGGCCGGCCACGACCTGCTCGCCAACTTCATCGAGCTCGCCACCGGCAAGCCGGTGGAGGCGTTCGGCGAGGATTCCCGCGCCGGGGAGATGATGGCGCTATGACCGGCGATATGAACGATCTGAAACCCCTCCTCGCCCGGGTCGCCGACGGTGCCACACTCGACGAGGCCGAGGCCGAAGGCGCGTTCGACATCATCATGTCGGGCAATGCAACCCCGGCGCAGATCGGGGCTTTCCTGATGGCGCTGCGCCTGCGCGGCGAGACCGTAGCGGAAATCACCGGCGCGGCTCGCACCATGCGCGCCAAGGTGACCGGCATCGACGCGCCCGAAGGCGCAATGGACATCGTCGGCACGGGCGGCGACGGCACGGGCACGCTGAACATCTCGACGGCATCGGCCATCGTCGTCGCGGGTGCGGGCGTGCCGGTCGCCAAGCACGGCAACCGGGCGCTGTCGTCCAAGACTGGCGCGGCCGACGTGCTGACGGCACTGGGCATCAACATCGAGGCCGACTTCGCGCTGGTCCGTGAATCCCTGTGGGAAAACAATCTCGGCTTCCTGATGGCGCCGCGCCACCACTCGGCCATGCGCAACGTCGCCGGACCACGCGTCGAGATGGGCACGCGCACGATTTTCAACATCCTCGGCCCCCTGTCGAACCCGGCGCTGGTGAAGCGGCAGATGACCGGAGTCTTCGCCGAGCAATGGACCGAGCCGATGGCCCATGTGCTCGGCAACCTCGGCCTCGAACGCGCTTGGGTCGTGCACGGCTCGGACGGCACGGACGAATTGACGACGACCGGGCCGACCCGTGTCTCGGAACTGCGCAACGGCAAGGTCGAGACCTACGAGGTGACGCCGGGCGATGCCGGCCTCGCGACGGGCACCCTGGACGAGATCAAGGGCGGCGATTCCGATTACAACGCCGCCGCGATCCGCGAACTGCTGGACGGTGCGGACAACGCTTTCCGCAACGCGGTCCTGCTGACCGCCGCGGGATCGCTGATGATCGCGGGCCGGGCCGACGACCTGAAGGCCGGCGCAAAGATCGCCGTCGAGGCCATCGACAGCGGCGCGGCGAAGGCCTGCCTCGACCGGCTGATCGAGATCACCAACCGCGAGGGCGCGGCATGAGCGACGTGCTGCGCAAAATCTGCGACGACAAGCGCGAACATGTCGCCGCGTGCAAAGCGGAGACATCGCTTGCCGAGCTCGAGGCACGCGCGAAGGACGCCGGCCCGACGCGCGGTTTCGCCGCGAGGCTCGCC